>JAKURV010000017.1 GCA_022452035.1 Acidimicrobiales bacterium
GGAGCCGGAGCCGGAGCCGGAGCCGGAGCCGGAGCCGGAGCCGGAGCCGGAGCCGGAGCCTGAGCCCGAGTCCCTGCGTCGGGTGATCTCGTCCAGCGGCTCGTCGGCGCCCCCCAGGAAGGCCCACGAAACCGAGACCATCCCCGAGCCGGCGTCTGACCAGAGCCCAGAGCCGACCCCCGTCGCTCACGACGACGGTCCGACCGTTCCCGATCTGGCCGCCAAGGTACACGGGGCTCCCCGTGTACCGCCGCCCGGTGCCACGCCGCCCCTTTCAACATCCGGCAAGCCGATTCCGCCGCCACCCGGGCCACCGGTCTCGGCGTCCGGCAGGCCGATTCCGCCACCGCCAGGCACCGTCTCGCGACCGAGCGGGCCGCCACCCGGTGGTCATCCGGGTCGTCGTACCGGTCCGCCCCCAGTTGGCCGTCGCCCACCGATGGGTGGGGGACCGCGGGAGTCGGTTCCCGGCGCCGGCGGAGGCCCCGGTGGAGGCCGACCCGGTGGTGGTCCCGGTGGAGGCCGACCCGGTGGTGGTCCCGGTGGCCCACCCGGTGGTCGTCCCGGTGGCCCACCCGGTGGTCGCCCCGGCGGTGGACCTGGCGGCGGTCGCCGTCCACCACGCCGAAAAGGACGTCGTCGGCGTCGCCGTGAGGAACTCCAGCCGATGGACCTGCCGGCCTACACGCCGGATGACACCGCCGTGCCCGAGGGCGAGGTTGTGGTCGAACGTGCCTGTACCGCTCAGGACCTCGGTCCAAGACTGAACCGCACGGCGGCCGACGTCGTCCGCTTCCTCATGCAGCAGGGAGAGATGGTCACGGCCACCCAGTCCCTGTCCGACGACATGATCGAGCTGTTCGCGGCCGACCTGGGTGTCGAGATCCGCATGGTTGACCCTGGCGAGGAGCAGGAGGTTGAGCTGCTCAAGCTGCTCGACGTCGTGGACGACGACGACGACGACGACGCTCCGGTCCGCCCACCAGTCGTTACCGTCATGGGACACGTTGATCACGGCAAGACCAAGTTGCTCGACCAGATTCGAAACGCCAACGTCGTCGACGACGAGGCCGGTGGAATCACCCAGCACATCGGCGCCTACCAGGCCGAACGCGATGGTCGACTGCTGACCTTCATCGACACCCCGGGCCACGAGGCGTTTACCGCCATGCGGGCCCGCGGCGCCGAGTCCACCGACATCGTCGTCTTGGTGGTGGCCGCCGACGACGGCGTGATGCCCCAGACCGTGGAGGCCCTCGACCATGCTCGGGCGGCGGAAGTGCCGATCGTCGTGGCCGTCAACAAGATCGACCGGGAGAACGCTGATCCCCAGAAGGTCCTTGGCCAACTGGCCGAGCACGACCTTGTTCCGGAGTCCTGGGGCGGGGACATCATCACCGTCGAGGTGTCTGCCCTCCAGAACCTTGGGATCGACGACCTTTTGGACAACCTGAACGTGTTAGCGGAGCTCGAGGACCTCCGGGCCGACCCGGAGGGGCGGTCCCAGGGCGTGGTCCTGGAGTCCTTCCTGGACGTCGGGCGGGGACCGGTGGCCACCGTGCTGGTCCAGCGCGGCACCCTGAAGGTCGGTGACCCACTGGTTGCCGGAGCGGCGTGGGGGCGGGTGCGGGCCCTGGTCGACGACCACGGAAATCAGGTCAAGCAGGCCGGGCCATCTATGCCGGTCCAGGTACTGGGCCTATCCGACGTGGCCGACGCCGGCGAGGGCTTCGTCGTCGCCCCCAACGAGAAGATCGCCGGTCGGGTGGCCGACAAGCGGGGCCATTGGCGCCGTCAGGCCAACATCGGCCGGGACGCCCACGCCCTGTCGGGCGGCGCCCGCCTGGAGGACATCTTCGAGCAGATCCAGAAGGGCGAGGCGGCCACCCTGAACCTGATCGTCAAGGCCGACGTGAACGGTTCGCTGGAGGCCGTCACCGAGAGCCTCCGCAAGCTTGAGCGCGAGGACGTGAAGTTGGCCTTTGTACACCGGGCGGTGGGTCGGATCACCGAGAACGACATCCAGCTTGCTGCCACGTCGAATGCCACCATCATCGGCTTCAACGTGCGGCCCGAGCGCAAGGCCCGCGAGATGGCCGACGCCGAGAACGTGGAGATTCGCTCCTACGAGATCATCTACAAACTGATCGAGGACATTGAGTCAGCCATGCTCGGTCTGCTGGCCCCGGAGTTCGAGGAGATCGTGACGGGCGACGCCGAGGTCCGGGAGATCTTCTCCGTCCCCCGCGTTGGAAAGATCGCCGGCTGCTACGTCACCAACGGCACCATCACCAGAGGCTCCAAGGTGCGCTTCCTCCGGGAGGGCGCCATCATCTGGAAGGGTGAGGTCAGCTCGCTCCGCCGGTTCAAGGACGACGTACGGGAGGTCCAGTCGGGCTTCGAGTGCGGTATCGGGCTCTCCGACTACCAGGACCTCAAGCAGGGCGACGTCATCGAAACATTCGAGGAACGGGAGATTCCCCGCGCCTAGGGGTCGGCCATGGGACGGGGAGCACCCCAGGGGCGTCGCTCGGGTGGGGCCACCCGCGGCTACGACCGGACCGATCGGCTCAACGAGCTCCTGGTGCGCATCTTGGCCGACGAGGTTGAGCGCATCGACGACGACCGCTTGGGATTCCTCACCGTGGCCGGTGTGGAGACCGACCGTGACCTGAGCATGGCCCGGGTCTACGTCACATCTGACGTCGACGACCACGGGCTTCTGGAGGCCTTAGCCGAGCACCGGCCGCGGCTCCAACGGGCCATCGGATCCCAGGCCCGGGTTCGACGCGTCCCCCCGTTGACGTTCGTGGTCGACGACACGGTCCGCTCGGCCGACCGCATCGAGGAGATCCTTCGCGGGCTTGCCCCGTTCGACGAGGAGGAGTGAGGTGGCCGACCGGCCGGCCGAACCCGACGGGGTCGTAGTTATTGACAAGGAGGCCGGCTGGACCAGTCACGACGTGGTGGCGCGCTCCCGGGGCGTGCTAGGCACCCGCAAGGTAGGCCACTCGGGGACGTTGGACCCCGACGCCACAGGGGTTCTGGTCCTCGGTGTGGGTCGGGCCACCCGCCTGCTCCGCTTCCTGACGGCTCTGCCCAAGGAGTACACGGGCCGGGTCATCCTGGGGACCGAGACATCGACGCTGGACGCCTCGGGCGAGGTAACCGCCGTCCATGACATGTCGGCCGTGGATCCGGACCAGGTAGTGGCCGCAGCACGGGCATTCGTTGGCGTCATCCAGCAGGTTCCACCCATGGTGTCGGCGGTCAGGGTCGGTGGCCGGCGACTCCACGAGATCGCCCGGGAGGGCGGTGAGGTGGAACGAAATCCCCGAACGGTGACCGTGCACCGCTTCGACGTGGCACCCGGCGACAAGCAGGGCACCTACGACATAGCGGTGGCTTGCTCCTCGGGGACTTACATTCGCACCCTTGCAGCAGATCTCGGGACGGCCCTCGGCGGTGGCGCCCATCTCCGCGACCTCCGTCGGACCTCGATCGGGTCGTTCACCGAGGTTGAGGCCCGCCCAGTCGAGACCCCCATCCTGCTGCCCATGACCGAGGCCCTGCGCGATCTGGGTGGCGTTCATGTCGACGAGGCCACGGCCGTTGACGTTTCCTTTGGCCGACCGTTGGACCTCGACCGCCTGGGCGTGGAGCCGGGGTCCACCGAGGTGGGCCCGTGGCCGGTCCACGGACCGGATGGGGCGCTGCTGGCCGTGTACGAGCCCCACCGGGGTGGGGCCAAGCCGGCTGTCGTCCTGGCCCCCGCCGTTTCCTGAACGGTTCCGACGGACCGACAGCCGCTCGCTAGCCTCGCCGTTGTGGAGATCCGCCGGGAGTTGAGCCCCCACGACCCCTCGTCGCCGGGGACCGCTCTGACCATCGGCGCCTACGACGGCGTGCACGTCGGCCACCAACAGGTGGTCGCCGAGGTCCGCCGCCTGGCCAAAGAGAGGGAGTTGGCCTCGGCGGTTGTCACCTTCGACCGGCATCCGGCCACCGTGGTCCGGCCCGAGTCGGCGCCGCTCTTGCTGACTGACAACGAGCAGAAGTTGGAACAGCTGGCCATCACGGGAGTGGATCTGACCCTGGTGGTGCCGTTCGATGAGGTGCGAGCCATGGAGTCCGCCGAGGAGTTCGTGGCTGACGTACTGGTCGGGTGCCTGGGAGCCAGGCTGGTGGTGGTCGGGGAGGACTTCCACTTCGGTCACCAGCGCTTGGGCAACGTGGCGCTCCTGCGCGACATGGGCTCCAGGATGGGCTTCGAGGTCCTCGGCCTGGGCCTGATCGGCTTGACCGGCAGCCCGGCTCGCGACCACGAGCAGGTCTCGTCCACCTTCATCCGGCGGGCCCTGGCCCGGGGCGACCTGAAGCGGGCCAATGCCATGCTGGGCCGCCCCTACGAGGTCCGGGGCGTGGTTGACGCAGGTGACGGTCGGGGCCGGGAACTGGGGTTCCCGACAGCCAACGTCCGTGTCGATCCCTCGATTCTGCTTCCCGAGGACGCCGTGTACGCCGGCTGGTACGAGAGGCCCGACGGCACGGTGCATCCAGCGGCCGTATCGCTAGGGACCCGACCTCACTTCTACGAGGACGGTGCTGTGCTTCTGGAGGCCCACCTGCTCGAC
This sequence comes from Acidimicrobiales bacterium, assembly GCA_022452035.1. Lineage (NCBI taxonomy): Bacteria > Bacillati > Actinomycetota > Acidimicrobiia > Acidimicrobiales > Acidimicrobiales bacterium. The sequence continues at coordinate 4,635 of JAKURV010000017.1, forward strand.
GTGGGCGGGCCGGACGATGGCGGCCCTGACCTCTACGACGAAGAGGCCCGGGTTCGGTTCACGCGGCGGCTCCGTGACCAGCGCACCTTTGACGGCGTCGAGGCGCTCGTGGAACAACTTCATCGGGACGTGGTGGACACCCGGGTCGCCCTGGCCTGACCGGACCTCGCGTGGACCTTCTCGATGTCGTCCTGCTGGTCGTCGGTGGCCTGTTCGCAGGTTGCGTGAACACCATGGCCGGGGGTGGGTCGCTGCTAACCGTGCCGCTCCTGGTGCTGACCGGCGTGCCGGGCGATGTGGCCAACGGCTCCAACCGGGTTGGGATCCTGGCCTCCAACGTAAGTGCCATGGCTACCTTCCGACGGCTCAGGGTCTCCGGCGTGTCCCGGGCGCTTCCGGTGCTGGTGCCTGTGGTCGCTGGGTCACTCACCGGGTCACTGCTGGTCTCCCAGTTGGCTGCCGAGACCTTCGAACGGGTCTTCGGGGTGGTGATGGTCCCGCTCTTAGTCCTGTCGCTTCGCCCCCCGAGAATCGGTGCGGCTACTCGCCACTGGTCGCCGACCACGGCGGGAATCGTGTTCTTCGGCGTGGGTTGCTACGGCGGGGCATTTCAGGCCGGTATCGGCCTGCTCTTGGTATTGGCCCTGTCCCGGTCCGGCCTGGACCTAGTGCTTGCCAACGGCATCAAGGTGGTGGTCATCCTGGTGGTCACCGTCACCGCCCTCCCGGTGTTCGTCGCCCGGGACCTGGTCGATTGGGCCCCGGCCCTCGTCCTAGCCGCCGGCTTCGCCGCCGGCGGGGGTCTCGGGGCCCGCTTTACCGTGGTCGGGGGAGCTCGGGCGGTCCGTCCGGTGATAGCGGTGGCAGTGCTGGCCATGTCAGGACGCCTCCTCGGCGTCTACTGAGGGCGGACCCGGCTGGGTGGCCAGGACCGGACCGCCGGTACGCTGACCTGCACAACACAGTCCTCGGGGTTGGGTGAAAGTCCCGACCGGCGGTGAATCGGAGCGATCCGACCAGCCCGCGAACCCCGAAAGGTCGCCGTGAGGCGCCTTCCGGGGCCGATCAGGTGCGAGTCCTGGGCCGACGGTCAGAGTCCGGATGGGAGAGGACGTCGGAAGCGGAGTCGTCTTCGCGACCGCTGACCCTTCGGGTCACCGTCGGTCGTGTTGGTCGACGCCGGGTCCCGTCGGCTCCCGCGACCCCTCCCGGGGATCGGATACGCAGGAGAGAACGGGACACATGTTCACGGGAATCGTCGAGGAACTCGGCGCCGTCCGGTCGGTCGACGAGGTCGGCGCCGGTCGTCGTGTCGTCGTCGAGGCGACCACCGTGCTCGACGATGTGACCCTCGGCGCGTCAATCGCCGTGAACGGCTGTTGCCTCACCGTCGTGGAGTGGGCGGACGGCTGGTTTGCCGTCGACGCCGTCCCCGAAACGCTCAACTGCACCACCGTCGGTGGCTTGAGTCCCGGCGATCCAGTCAACCTGGAGCGGCCGCTGGTCGCTGGTGGACGGTTGGGCGGCCACGTGGTCCAGGGCCACGTCGACATGGTCACCGAGGTGTTGGCCGTCCGGGAATTGTCTGACGGCTCCCGTCGGCTGTCCTTCCGCCTACCCGACGAGTTGGCCGGCAAGGTGGTCGAGAAGGGTTCGGTCACCCTGGACGGGGCCAGCCTGACCGTGGCTGCCGTCGACAACGACACGTTCGACGTGGCCCTCATCCCCCACACCCTCCAGGTCACGACGTTCGGCCGCCGGGCTCCCGGCGACCAGGTCAATGTCGAGGCCGATGTCCTCGCCCACTACGTGGCCGGCCTGCTGGCTGCCGGGCGTATCCCTGCCAATGAAGGGAGCGGTTGATGCCGCTATCCAGCATCGAAGACGCCATCAAGGCCTACGCCCGGGGCGAGTTCCTGGTCGTGGTGGATGACGAGGACCGGGAGAACGAGGGTGACCTCATCATCGCCGCCGACGCCATGACGCCGGAGAAGATGGCGTTCATGATCCGCCACACCAGCGGGGTGATCTGCGCCCCCATGTCCGACGAGCGAGCCGACGAACTGGACCTGCCGCTCATGGTGGTCGAGAACACCGAATCGATGCGTACGGCGTTCACGGTGTCGGTGGATCTGGCGGAGGGCACCTCAACCGGGATCTCGGCTTCGGACCGGTCGGCCACCGTGGTCGGCCTGTCCAATCCGGACCGGCGCCGTGCGGAGTTCGCCCGTCCCGGGCACATCTTCCCGCTACGGGCCCGAGCGGGCGGCGTGCTCAAGCGTGCTGGACACACCGAGGCTGCTGTCGACCTGTGTGCCTTGGCCGACCGGCAGCCGGTGGGGGTGCTGTGCGAGATCGTCAACGATGACGGCACCATGGCCCGACTGTCCGACCTGGAGGTTTTCGCCACCGAGCACGGGCTGCAACTCATCACCATCGCCGACCTGATTCGCCACCGTCGACGCCATGAGAAGTTGGTCGAGCACTTCGGTTCGGCCCGTATCCCCACGAAGTACGGCGAGTGGACCGCTCACGCCTACGTGTCCCTGCTGGACGAGGACGAGCACGTGGCCTATGTGCTGGGCGACCTGGGCTCGGTCGACGCCCCGCTGGTCCGGGTCCACTCCGAGTGCCTGACCGGAGACCTGTTGGGATCCCTGCGCTGCGACTGTGGTTCCCAACTTGATGCCGCCCTGGCCCAGATCGGGGTCGAGGGGGCTGGTGTGGTGGTCTACCTACGAGGGCATGAGGGTCGGGGTATCGGCATCGGCCACAAGCTACGGGCCTACGGCCTTCAGGACCAGGGGCTGGACACCGTGGACGCCAACCTCCAGCAGGGGCTTCCGGTGGACTCGCGGGAGTATGGCGTGGGGGCCCAGATGCTGTCCGACCTCGGCATCACCCGCATGCGGCTCATGACCAACAACCCGGCCAAGTACGGCGGCCTGGAGGGCTATGGCCTGGAGATCACTGACCGGGTTCCGTTGGACACCTCGCCCAACCCGGAGAACGTCCGGTACCTGGAGACCAAGCGGGACCGCATGGGCCACATCCTTGACGAGGCGGGAGCCGAGGGGGGAGCGTCGTGAGGGCACTGGACGCTCCCCTGGATGGCGCCGGCCTGCGGATCGGCTTGGTGGCCGGCCGGTTCAACGACTTCGTATCGTCCAGCTTGGTCGCCGGCACCCGGAATCGCCTGGTGGCTCTCGGGGTGGCCGACGACGACGTGGACCTGGCTTGGGTGGCCGGGGCGTTCGAGGTGCCGTTGGCCGCCCGGGCTATGGCCGAGTCGGGCCGCTACGACGCCGTGGTATGCCTGGGAGCGGTCATCAGGGGCGAGACCCCACACTTCGACTACGTGGCCGGCGAGGCAGCGGCCGGGATTATGCGAGCCGGCCATGACACCGGCGTACCCGTGGTGTTCGGGGTGCTGACCACCGACACCGTGGAGCAGGCCATGGAGCGGGCTGACGAGGAGCGGGGCGATAAGGGCGCTGACTGCGCCGATGCCGCGGTCGAGATGGTCCGCCTGCTGGCTGCCATCCGCGCTGACTGACCGGCCGACTCAACTGCCGAAGGCCTCCTGGCTCTGGCCGAAGCTGAACTCCACCACGTTCCCGTCGGGATCGGTGAGGGCGCATAGGTAACCGATGGGCGGGGGTAGTTGCTCGGCCTCCCAGTGCAGGCAGCCCTCAGCCCGACCCCGCTCGGCCATGGCCTCCACCTCTGCTGGGCCGTCCACGTCGAATCCCAGGTGTGCGAACGGCGACAGGATGGTCTGGGGTTCACCTAAGTCCCGGGCCTCGAACGATTGCACCACCACCAAGCCGAACTCGGACCCCTCCTCGGCTAGCCACGCCACCTCGCCGTCCACGTCGACTCGACGGTGGAAGGTCCGCATCGCTGTGTGGTCCTCGTACCAGGCAATGGTGGCGTCCAGGTCACGGCAGGGGAGCGCCAGGTGGGTGAGGCGGGTGGCCATAGGGCGACAATACGATGGCTGGGGACCCGGAGGGCGGCCGGTTGTCAGCATTCATCCGGGGTGGTCCGTAACGGCGCCGCTGGTACCCTTTGCCTCCGAGGACGACCCGACCGGGTCGTTCAGGGTCGGAATCGAAGACCTCCGGCCCTCCGAATGGCTTCCGGTGGCGCACAGCGCACCACGAGGCTGGGTCCGATACCCGAGGTTCCGATGCCGACCAACCTGCCCCCCAAGGGCGACACCATCGAGTCCAACCGGCTGCACGAGAGTGACACCGGTTCTCCCGAGGTGCAGATCGCACTCCTGAGCGACCGCATCAACCACCTCACCGACCACCTGAAGGTCCACAAGAAGGACCATCACAGTCGGCGCGGGTTGTTGATGGTGGTGGGTCGCCGCCGGCGGCTACTCGACTACGTCAAGAAAAACGACGTCGAGCGTTACCGGGCGATCATCGCCAAGTTGGGTCTTCGCCGATAGGTCGAATCTGATTCCGGGTGACCTGTGGGTCGGCCGGGTCGCGTCGGGGACCGGACCACCGGGACCGACAACCAGAACGATGAGTGGGGACGGACGACACGCGTCCACATCCCCAACATGCCGCAGATCGCGGCCGTCGAACCGTCCGAAGTCGTTTCGGGCGGGCTACGAGAAGAGAGAAGCATGACTGAAGCAACCACGGTTTCCTGCACATTCAGCGGGACCGACAAGACAATGTCGTTCGAGACAGGTCGTATGGCCGGTCTCGCCGGCGGAGCCGTCCTGGCTCAGATCGGCCGTTCCACGGTCCTGGTGACCGCCACCGGAGCGAAGTCCCCCCGACCGGGTGCGGACTTCTTCCCACTCACGGTCGACATCGAGGAGCGGATGTACGCCGCCGGCAAGATCCCCGGCTCGTTCTTCCGTCGTGAAGGTAGGGCGCCGGAATCGGCGATCCTGACCTGTCGCCTCATCGATCGTCCGCTACGGCCAATGTTCCCGGACGGCTTTCGTAACGAGGTCCACATCGTGGGCACCGTCGTTGGTGCCGACATGGAGAACCCCCACGACGTGCTGGCCCTGAACGGCGCCTCGGCGGCCCTGATGCTGTCCGGCATCCCGTTCGACGGCCCGGTCGGTGCGGTGCGCATCGCCTGGACCGCGGCCGGCGAGTGGATTCCGCATCCCACCTACGAGGAGGGCAGCGAGTCGGCCTTCGAGATGGTCGTGGCCGGTCGTCTGCTGGACGACGGCGACGTCGCGGTGATGATGGTCGAGGCTGGTGGCACCGAGGCCACCTGCGACGTCTACGAGGCCGGTGCCCCGAAGGTCGACGAGGCTGTTCTGGCCGACGGCCTGGAGTTCTCCAAGCAGTTCATCCGCGAGGTCATCGAGCTCCAGAAGGAGCTCGTGGCCGCCGTGGGAGCGCCGGAGATCATGGCCTACGAGGTCACGAGCGACTACACCCCCGAGGTGCTCGCTGCGGTCGAGGCTGCCAGCGCCGAGCGCATCGCCGAGACCCAGACCATTGCCGACAAGGCCGAGCGTGGTGCCGCCGAGTCGGCACTCAAGGCCGAGCTCCTCGACGAGCTGCTTCCGCAGTTTGCTGACGTGGACAATGCCGATCGCCACATCGCCGGTGCCATCCGTGCGGTCACCAAGGAGGCCGTGCGATCCCGCATCGTCACCGAGGGCGTCCGCATCGACGGGCGTGGCACGGGCGACCTCAGGCCTGTGTCGTCGGAGGTGGCGGTCATCCCCACGGCGCACGGTTCGGGCCTCTTCCAGAGGGGCGAGACCCAGGTGCTGAACTTCACCACCCTGGGTACTGGGCGCATGGACCAGATGATCGACGGCATCGACCCGGTCGACCGCAAGCGGTTCATGCACCACTACAACTTCCCGCCCTTCTCGACCGGTGAGACAGGCTTCATGCGGGGTCCGAAGCGTCGTGAGATCGGCCACGGTGCGCTCGCAGAGCGGGCCCTGTTCCCGATCATCCCGAGCTTCGAGGAGTTCCCCTACACCCTGCGCCTGGTGTCGGAGGTCCTTGCGTCCAACGGCTCGAGTTCCATGGGTTCGGTGTGCTCCTCCAGCCTTTCGATGATGGACGCCGGTGTGCCGATCAAGGCCCCGGTGGCCGGCATCGCCATGGGCCTCATCTTCAAGGACGGCGAGTACGTCACCCTCACCGACATCCTCGGTGCGGAGGACGCCTTCGGTGACATGGACTTCAAGGTGGCCGGTACGGCGGAGTTCGTCACCGCACTCCAGTTGGATACCAAGATCGACGGCATTCCCGCCGACGTCCTGGCCAACGCCCTGAACCAGGCCAAGGAAGCCCGACTGGCGATCCTTGGAGTCATGGCTGAGGCGATTCCCGGACCGCGCGACGACGTCGGCGAGAACGCGCCGAAGATCGAGGCGTTCGAGATCCCGGTGGAGAAGATCGGTGAGGTCATCGGTCCGAAGGGCAAGATGATCAACACCATCCAGGCCGAGACCGGAGCCGACATCAGTGTCGACGACGACGGCATGGTGGGCATCGTGTCTATCGCCTCGCCGGACCGCGACAAGGTCGCCGAGGCCAAGCGCCAGGTCATGCTGATTGTGGATCCGCCCACCGCCGAGGTGGGTGCTGTCTACGAAGGCCGGGTGGTGAACATCACCAAGTTCGGTGCCTTCGTCAGCATCCTTCCCGGCCGTGATGGACTGGTCCACATCTCCAAGCTCGGTGGCGGCAAGCGCATCGACAAGGTGGAAGACGTGCTGGAACTGGGCCAGCCGTTGACGGTCGTGGTCGAAGACGTCGACCCGAACGGCAAGATCTCCCTGAAGCCGGCCGGCGATGCACCATCCAAGCCGGCTGCCAAGGCCCCGAAGAAGGCGGAAGAGGCTCCGGACGACGACGTTCCTGAGGTCGACGACGTAGCCGACGAGGTGGTCGACGATTCGGATGATGACGACGTAATCGACGACGGTCCCATCGAGGCCAGCTTCGAGGACGCCTTCAAGAACGAGCTCGAAGCGGTCCACGGGGACCTAGGGGTGGCCGTTCCCGCTGGTCGCGGTCGCGGTGGCGGTGGCGGTGGCGGTGGTCGCCGTCGGCGGGGTCGCTGAGCACTCCCGCTGACCGGGGCCGCCGACACGGCGCCCCTGCGGCCACCGAATCGGTGGTCGAGTTGAGCCTGCCCGAACACGGGCCGACTGCAGGACCGAGCGTGGTGTCCGAACGGATGCCGGATGCCCGCTCGGTCTCGGTCGGCGTATGGGTGGGCGTCGGAGGTCGGGACGAGGATCCGGCGGTGTCCGGCGCCTCGCACTTCCTTGAGCACCTGTTGTTCAAGGGAACCGACCGGCGGACGGCCCGGGCCATCGCCGAGATGGTGGACGCCACGGGCGGCGAGATGAATGCCTTCACGTCCAAGGAGTACACGGCGTACTACGCCCGAGTCCCGGCAGGTGACCAGGAGTTGGCCACCGCTCTGCTAGCCGACGTCATCGGCGAGCCTGCCTTGCGGGCCGCCGACGTCGAGACTGAGCGGCAGGTCATCCTGGAGGAACTCCACCTCCAGGCCGACGATCCTGACGACGTGGTGTTCGAGCTCCTCTACGAGGCACTGTTCCCCGGCCACCCGTTGGGCCGCGAGGTGCTGGGGTCCGAGGACTCGGTGGCCACCATCGCCCGCCACGACCTGGTCGAGTTCCACGACCACTGGTATCGGGCGCCCAACCTCGTGGTGGCTGCGGCTGGGGCCGTCGACCACCACGCCCTAGTGGAGCAGGTGGGCGAGGCCTTCGCCTCCCGAACGGACGGTATGACGCCTGTCCGTGCCGGACCGTCGGAGGAACCGGTTGAGGCCCGACGGATCACCCGACCCACCGAGGCAGCCCACGTGGCCTGGGGATGGCGCGGCCTGCGACGCGACGACCGTCGACGCCACGCCCTGGCCCTTGGGATCCACGTATTGGGCGGGGGGCTGTCCAGCCGTCTCTTTCAGACTGTGCGCGAGGAGAAGGGGTTGGCCTACAACGTCTTCGCCTCGCCGGCCGGTTACGAGGACGCCGGCGTGGTGTCGGTTTACGCCGGTACGGCCCCCGAGCGAGCCGATGAACTCCAGCGGGTAGTGGCCGACCAGGTGGCCGAGGTGGCCGCCCATGGGATCACAGCCGAGGAGATGGACATCGCCCGCGACGGGTTTGAGGGGTCAATTCTGCTGGGCCTGGAAGACTCCGGGAGCCGGATGTCCCGGCTGGGCACCAGCCAGAGCCTCCTAGGCCGCGTGGTCCCCTTAGACGAGTACGTCGACACCCTGCGGGCCGTCACTCTGGACGATGTCAACGCCGTGCTGAACGAGGTGCTGTCTCCCGAGGCGGTCGTGGCCCTGGTGGGACCGACCGCCTGAACCCAGCCGGGCCGCCGCGACGGTGACCGCTAGCCTCACCCCATGTCCGGAGATCCGATCCGTGTCGGTGTGCTTGGGGCCGCCGGCCGCATGGGCCGTATGGTGGCCGGAGCGGTCACGGCCGCCGAGGGGATGGTCCTGGCCGCCGCAGCCGACCCGTCGGCTCCCGGGTCGGAGGTCTCCGGAGTGACCTTGGTGGCCGACGTAGGGGACCTGCTCAACGCCGGTGTCGACGTGGTCGTGGACTTCACGGTGGCCGAGGCCAGCCGGACCAACCTGCCGGTCCTGGCCGCGGCCGGGGTACACGTCGTCGTCGGCACCAGTGGCCTGGGTGACGACGACCTGGACAACCTTCGGGCTGCCTTCACGTCCAGCAACTGCCTGGTGGCTCCCAACTTCGCCATCGGTGCCGTTCTCATGATGCGCTTCGCCGAGATGGCAGCGCCGTGGTTCGAGACGGCCGAGATCGTGGAGGTCCATCACGACGGCAAGGTCGACGCCCCGTCGGGCACTGCGACGGCCACCGCCGAACGCATGGCGGCCGCCTCCTCGGACTGGGCACCCGATCCGACCACCCGGGAGGCGGTGGCCGGGGCCCGGGGTGGGGTAGGACCGGCGGACATCCGCATCCATTCGCTGCGCATGAGGGGCGCCGTGGCCGACCAGGAGGTCATCCTGGGGACTACCGGCCAGACCCTGACCATCCGGCACGACACCACCGACCGCAGTTCGTTCATGCCCGGGGTGGTGCTGGCCATAGGCCGGATCGCCGAGGTGCCCGGCGTGACCGTGGGCCTCGACGCGCTGCTCGGCCTCTAACCCGGTTCCTACCGTGGATTCCGGTACCCGGCGTTTCTTGAGGCCGGCATGGATCGCCTCGCACGTGCTGGTAGCCGCCCTGCTAGTGGCCACCACCAACCTGGGCTTCTGGCAACTCCGTCGCCTGGATGCACGACAGGACTACAACGCCAGGGTGGTTGCCCGGGCCGACGAGCCCGTGGTGGCCTTGGCCACGGCGTTCGGGGCCCTGACGGAGGGCAGACCGCCGGAGGACCTCCGCCATGTGCGGGTCACGGTGTCCGGCACGTGGGACGTCGCTTCGGAGGTCTATCTGGCCAACCGCTCCCGAGACGGGGTCCCCGGGGTCCACGTGGTGACCCTGCTGCGGATCGAGGGCGCCCGTCCCAGCGTGGGGGTGGCCGTCGACCGGGGGTTTGTCCCCCGGGTCCACTACCTGAAGGGGGACCGGTCGGCCTGGGCGCCTGCCAGAGGAGAGGTCGAGGTGGTAGGCAGCCTGGAGGTCGGCCGGATAGGCGAGCGGGGCCACGGATCCGAGGTGGACCGCATCGACCTGGAGGCTTTGTCGGACCGGTGGGGAATCCCCGTGGCGTCGATGTGGATCCGGGCTGCCGCCAACGGGTCGGCGGGTTGGCCGGCCTCCACGCCGGCGGAGGACTTGGGCGACGGGCCCCACCTCTCCTACGCCGTCCAGTGGTTTGTATTCACCCTCATCGGCTTGGGCGGCTATCCCCTGGTCCTCTACCGGCTGGCCCGCCGGGACCCGGGGGTAGCGTGAGCAACATGTCCTACGCCAGCCCGGCCGAGCTCCTCGTCGTTCACGACTTGCGCGTCCGGGGCTTCGCTGACTCAGCGGACGTAGCTGTCGCCACAGGGCTGGAGATTGACGCCGTCGGGGCCCACCTGGCCGACCTAGAGGCCGCCGGCCTGGCCCGCTACCGCGACGGACGCGTGTCGGGCTGGATGCTGACCTCTGACGGCCGGACCCACGGCGAGGAGTTGGTGGCCGCCGAGTTGGACGGCACTGGGCTCCGGGACGAGGTAGACGCCGCCTACCGACGCTTCCTGGACGTCAACCAGGCCTTCCTGAGCCTCTGCACCGACTGGCAGATGTGTCCCAATCCCGAGGATCCGGGCGCCGAACCAGTGGTCAACGACCACACCGACCTGGTCTACGACGGGATGGTGATCGACCGTCTGGGTGAAACTGATGCTGCCGTGCAGCCGGTGTGTGCGACGCTGGCCGGGGTCCTGGGCCGCTTCGGGGACTACGGCGACCGGCTAGCCAGGGCATTGGACCGGGTGAGGTCCGGGGACCTGGATTGGTTCACCCGGCCGATGATCGACTCGTACCACACGGTGTGGTTCGAGTTGCACGAAAACCTGCTGGCCACCCTGGGGATCGAGCGGGCAAGGGAGCACGCCGCCGGCTGAGCCGGATTGGGCGTCCGAGACGAGGAGGAAGCGGAGATGGAGCCGAGGTTCGGTCGGGTGATCACCGCCATGATCACTCCGTTTGCCGCCAACGGGTCGTTGGATCTGGACGGGGCGGTGGAGTTGGCCCGCTGGCTGGTGGAGCAGGGCAACGACGGTCTGGTGCTGGCCGGGACGACCGGCGAGTCGCCGACCCTGACCCACGACGAGCAGATCGCCCTGGTGGAAGCGGTGGTCGGTGCTGTGGATTGTCACGTCATCGCCGGTGCTGGAAGCAACGACACGGCTGCTGCCGTAGAGCTGACCGAGCGGTGCACGGCCGCTGGGGCCGACGCCATCCTCACTGTCACCCCGTACTACAACCGTCCGTCGCAGCTCGGGCTGTTCCACCACTTCCGGGCAGTAGCCGAGACCACCACGCTGCCGGTGATGCTCTACGACATCCCGATCCGGTCGGGTCGCAAGATCGACACGGCCACCATCCTCCGCCTGGCCGACGAGGTCCAGAATGTGGTGGCCGTGAAGGATGCGGCGGGCGACGTGAGCGAGACGGCCCGCTTGGTGGCCGCCGTCCCCGAAGGTTTCGAGGTCTACAGCGGAGAGGACGCCCTGACCTTGTCGCTGCTGGCTGTGGGGGCGGTCGGCGTGGTTAGCGTGGCGTCTCACTGGGCGACCCCGGAGACGGTGGCCATGGTGGACGCCTTCTTCTCCGGCGACGTGGCGGGCGCTACGGCGGCCAACCAGCGCCTGATCCCCTCCTGGGAGTTCGAGTCGGGCGACCTCAATCCCAACCCGATCCCCACCAAGGCCATGATGAAGGTGCTGGGCCTGCCCGGAGGCGACTGCCGCGCACCCATGGGGCCAGAGCCCGACGAACTTCAGGACCTGGCCCGACGGATCCTTGTCGGGCTCGGCCGCGGCTGACCGCAGCCGGACCTCACCTTCCATGGCCCCTCCCGTACACCTAACGTTTCTCGGCGGGCTGGGCGAGATCGGTCGTAACTGTGCTGCCCTGGAGTCCGAGGGACGCATCGTGTTGCTGGACTGCGGGCAGTTGTTCCCCGACGATCTTCCCGGGGTCGACGCGGTGCTCCCAGACTTCACCTGGCTGCTGGAGCGGGCCGACCGGATCGAGGGCTGTGTGGTCACTCACGCCCACGAGGACCACATCGGAGGACTTCCCTACCTGCTGCGGTCCTTGGCAGGCGAGGGTGTCTCGATGCCGATCTATGGCGCGCCGTTCACGCTGGGAATGGTGCGGGGCAAGCTGAAGTCGGCCGGCCTGCCCCTGCCCGACCTGGTGGAACTGGGAGACCATGCCCGCCTGCCCATCGGCCCGTTCGACTGCGAGTTCCTGCCCGTCACGCACTCCACGCCGAGTGGCCTGATGACCGTCTTTGGGACGTCGCAGGGCCGCATCCTCCATTCCAGCGATTTCAAGTTGGACCCGACCCCCATCGACGGTCGGGTGACCGACCTGGGTCGCCTGAGGGAGCTGGCCGACGGCGACGGGATCCGCCTCCTGCTGGCCGACTCGACCAACGCGGGGATTGCCGGTTCCTCGACCTCGGAGGCCACGATCGGTCCGGTGCTACGTCAGGTTTTCGCCGACCACGAGGGTCGCCGGATCATCGTTGGAGCCTTTTCCAGTCACATCCACCGGATCCAGCAGGTGGTTGACGCGGCGGCAGAAACGGGGCGGACGGTGGTGGTGTTGGGCCCGTCGATGGTGCGCAACGTCACCTTGGCCCGGGAGCTTGGCCTGTTGCGGATCTCGGACCGGATGCTGGCCACCGATGAGCAGTTGGAGGACCTGGATCCGGCCACCACGTGCGTGGTGTGCACCGGCTCACAGGGTGAGCCCCGGGCCGCCCTGAAGCGCATGGCCGACGGCAGCCACCGATTCCTTAACGTGGGCGACCAGGACACCGTGGTCTTCTCCTCGCATCCCATTCCCGGTAACGAGGCCGCCGTGTCCCGCCTCCACAACGCACTGGCCCGCCGGGGTGTCCAGCTGGTGCACAGCGGCCAGCTGGGCGTGCACACCACCGGGCACGGCAAGGCCGACGAGCTGTTGGCACTCCACGAGGCTGCCGACCCGGACCTGTTCATCCCGGTGCACGGGGAGTACGCCCACCTGGTCGCCCACCACGACCTGGCCCTCGGGCGGGGGATGCCGGAGGGCCAGGTGATGCGCTGCACGGACGGCGATCGGGTCTCGTTGAACGACGCGGGGCTGGTCCGGGCCGGCCGGGTTTCCGACGAGTACGTGATGGTCGACGAGTCTGGTCGCCAGGTGTCCGAGACGCTGGTCGAGGAGAGGCGGGCCATGTCGGGCGAGGGATTCGTGTTCGTCCGGGTAGTGGTGGACGGTCGCAAGGGTCGGTTGGTGGGTAATCCGGTGGTCGAGAGTCGGGGCTGGGTGGAGCCAGACGACCGGGACACCTGGCACCGCGACGTGGCCGAAGCGGTGACCGAGGCGGTCGCCTCGGCCGTCGGGGACGGCCAGCGTGAGCCCCGGGAACTGGAGCGCCTGACCCGCCGGGCCACCGGTCGCCTGGTCTCCAGGCGGACCGGTCGCCGTCCAGCCCTCGTTCCCACCGTTGAGGTCCGCTGACCCTCGGATCGGGCCGTTTCACGCCCCCGGACCGTGCTTGGGCTGCCCCGGGGGCGTCACCCCCCGGTGGTACCGTCGATTCCGATGGCTTCCCGTTTCGCGCGCCCCGGCCCGACCGGAAAATCCGCTGATGGCAAGGGAAAAAACCGGTCACGCGACACTTCGACGAGCACTGCCGGCCGGGAAGTTGAGGCTTCCGTCCCGTTGCTGCGACGCATGGCCCGGGCGGCCTTCGGCGGTCGGGGAGACGAGGTCCTCGGTCTCCTACTGGTCGTCGGCGGCCTACTGACCGGCCTCTCGGTCTACCTCGAGCGTGCCGGTGTCGTCGGTCGGGTCGTGGACTCCGGCCTGGGCTGGTCGGTCGGGACCACACGGGTGGTCCTGCCGGTAGCCATGGTGGCGACCGGCCTGGCCATGTTCCGGGAACGCAGCGAGCTGGGCGAGATCTCCAAACGCCTTCCAGTGGGCCTGGTAATGGCCGTGCTGAGTGTGACCGGCCTGCTGCACATCACCAGGGGCCGCCCCGGGCTGGACGACGGCGCCGACGGGCTCGGCGAGTCCGGAGGCCTGATCGGCCTAGCGGTGGGCGGCGGCCTGGAGGCCGGCGTGGCTACCTGGGGTGCCGTGCTCATCCTGTCCGGTATCGGGTTGGTGGCCGCCGCCGTGATCACACGGACCACGGCACGGCAGGCAGCCCGAGGAGCGGCCCGGGGGGCGGCTTTCACCGCCCGCCACGCGGCTCGCGGTGCCGCGGGAGGGTTACGGCCTGCCCTACGGGGCCTGCGCAACTGGCTCCAGGGCCTCCTCACCCCACCGGGAGGCGACCACGCCCCTGTGTCGACCCCCGAGCCGGCCCCCGCACCCGTGACGCCGCCCCCCGAGCCTCCGGCCGCCACGCCGACACCGCCTCGGTCGCGCAAGCGCCGGACAAAGGTGGTGCCACCGGAGGCCGGCGAACAGCTCACCATCGAGCTGGGGGCTGCGGTGGCCGACTCGCCCTGGCGCCTGCCGCCCCTGGAGTACCTGGCCCGCCAGGAGACCCACGACGTCGACGCCAAGGCAGTGGAGGAGCGAGGCCATCGCCTCCAGGAGGCGTTAGCCGCCCACGGGGTCGAGACCCGCTTGGTCGAGATGACCGTAGGCCCGACCGTTACCCGCTACGCCCTCCAGTTGGGCGAAGGGGTCAAGGTCTCCAGGGTCACCAGCCTCAACAAGGACATCGCCTACGCCCTGGCCGCCGCCGACGTCCGGATCCTTGCCCCCATCCCCGGCCAGCAGGCCATCGGCATCGAGGTCCCCAACGAGGACCGCGAGGTGGTGGCCCTGGGCGACATCCTCGCCTCGCCCGAAGCGGCCAAGGCCCGGCATCCGCTAGAGGCGGCCATTGGCCGCGACATCAGCGGACGCTCGGTGATGCTGAACCTGGCCACCATGCCCCATCTCCTGATCGCCGGGGCTACGGGGGCTGGCAAGTCATCGTGCATCAACTCGTTCATCACCTCGATCCTGATGCGCTCAACACCCGACCAGGTGCGGATGATCCTCGTAGATCCCAAGCGGGTCGAGATGGGCCAGTACGAGGGTGTGCCACACCTCCTAACTGCTCCAGTGACCGACCCCAAGAAGGCGGCCAACGCCCTGCACTGGGCCGTCCGGGAGATGGAGCGCCGCTACGACCTCCTGTCCACCTGCGGGTTCCGTGACATCAGCGGTTACAACGCGGCGTTCGACCGGGGCGACCTGCGGGCACCGCTGGGCATGGCCGAGGAGGACGGCGAGCCGGTCTCGTACCAGCGTCTGCCGTTCATCCTCGTGGTGGTCGACGAGCTCTCCGACCTCATGATGGTGGCCGCCCGCGACGTGGAGGACTCCATCTGCCGCCTGGCCCAGATGGCCAGGGCCGTGGGCATCCACTTGGTGGTGGCTACCCAGCGTCCGTCGGTCAACGTCATCACCGGCGTCATCAAGGCCAACATCCCGGCCCGCCTGGCCTTCGCTGTGTCCAGCCTGGCCGACAGCCGGGTCATCCTCGACCAGCAGGGCGCCGAACGCCTGGTGGGATGGGGCGACATGCTTCTACTCGGCCCGAGCTCCAGCGTGGCCCAGCGCATCCAGGGTGCGTGGGTGGACGAGCACGAGGTCCGCCAGGTCGTGGAGTTCTGGACGGCTCAGGCCCGGACGGCGGCTGACGCCGATGAGGCCGAGGTCGAGGCCCACGATCCGACCGGTCCGGTCGACAAGACCGCCAGTGTCGGGACGGCGCCCGACATCACCGAGGACTCGACCCGACCGGCCACCGCCGGCACCTCGGACGACGACGAACTGTTCGAGGAGGCCCGGCGGCTGGTGGTGTCCAGCCAGCTGGGCTCCACCTCGATGCTGCAGCGCAAGCTGCGGGTGGGCTTCGCCCGGGCGGGCCGGCTGATGGACCTACTGGAGGAGGCCGGGGTGGTGGGCCCGTCGACTGGTTCCAAGGCCCGCGAGGTTCTCATCGTGGCCGACGGGCTCGAGAACCTCACCGAACAGGGCCTCTAGGCCACCGGTCGGCGGCCGGTAGCGTCGGGTCGTGGTCCTCAACATCCTGCTGCTTGCGCTCGGCGTGGCCGGGCTGACAATCGCCGCCGATCGCTTCGTGGTCGGGGCGGCGCAGGTGGCCGCCCGGTTGCGGGTTTCGACGGTGGTGACCGGCGCCCTCATCATCGGGTTCGGTACGAGCGCCCCCGAGCTGGTCGTCTCGACCCTGGCGGCGCTGACCGAGGGGGCCGAGGGCACGGCGTTGGCCGTGGGCAACATCGTGGGTTCGAACGTCGCCAACTTGACGTTGGTTCTGGCCATCCCGGCGCTGGTTTTCGGAAGCGTGCGTATCGAGACGGGGGTCAAGCGCCAGGCGGCGCTCTCCGCATTCGGGGTTACGGTCTTTGCCGCCCTGCTCTTCTTCGCGGAGCCGTCGGCCTGGTGGGGAGTGATGCTGCTGATCCTTACGTTGGCTGCCCTGCGGGCCGTCCTCTGGCTCGGCGATCGGTTCGGTGGCGTACCGCCACCAGATACCACCGAGGGAGCGAGTCCGTGGATCCGGACAGTGGTTGGGCTGGTCGGGACCGTCGGCTTCGCCTACCTGGTGGTCCGGTCGGCAACCTCGATTGCCGACGACCTGGGCTGGACCGGGGGCTTCGTGGGATTTGCCCTCGTGGCGGTGGGTACGTCGCTGCCCGAACTCGTCACGGCGCTAGCCGCCGCCCGAAGGGGCGAGTCGGGGCTGATCCTTGGCAACCTGCTGGGCTCCAACCTCTTCAACGGCCTCATGGTCGGGGCGGCGGTGTTCCTCGCCAACGGTGCGACTCCGTACGACAAGGTGTCAGGACTGCCAGATGAGCCACTACTCGTCATGGTTGCCGTGTCGTGGGGAGTCATCTGGTTCATGAGGACCGGCCGGCGGATCGACCGGCGTGAGGCAGCATTTCTGATCGTCGCCTATGCCGGCCTCCTCGGCTGGTTGGCCACCAACTCCGCCGTGGCCTGAGCGCCGGGCCGGGCGGCCGGGTGTCGAGCCCGTAGCCTGAACCGATGATGGGAGCCGGCACCTACCACCTCGTCACGCTGGGCTGTCCGAAGAACCAGGTGGACTCGGACAAACTCGAGGGTGTGCTGGTCGCTGACGGCCACTCGTCGGTGGATCAGGCGTCCGACGCCGACCTGATTGTGGTCAACACCTGCGCATTCATCGAAGATGCCCGCCAGGAGTCGGTCGACACCGTGCTGGCCCTGGCCGACCAGCAGCGGGACGGTGCTCGCCTGGTGGTCACCGGCTGCATGGCCGAGCGGTACGGCGACGAGCTGGCTTCCGTCCTGCCTGAGGTCGACCGGGTGGCTGGGTTCGGGGTGCCGGTAACCCTCGGGCGACGTCCCGATGCCCCGACGTCAGAGCTCCCCTCCTTCGACCTGTTGAACCTGCCCCGTCCGGCAGCGGCCCGCCCGTGGGCTTACGTGAAGGTCGCCGAGGGGTGCGACCGGTCGTGTGGATTCTGCGCCATCCCCACCTTCCGTGGTCCGCAACGCAGCCGGACGGCGGCCTCCATCCTGGATGAGGTGGACGCCCTGGACGCCCGTGAGGTGGTGCTGGTAGCCCAGGACCTCGCCTCCTACGGCCGCGATCAGGGAGAGGGCGAGCGGGCCATCGTGCCGCTGGTCGAGGCGGTGGCCGACCTGGTGGACCGGGTCCGCCTGCTGTACCTGTACCCGTCGGACCTGACCGACCGCCTGGTGGCCACCATCTGTGCCACCGGCGTCCCGTACTTCGACCTGTCCCTTCAGCACGTATCGCCCCCGCTAATGCGCCGCATGCGGAGGTGGGGCGACAGCGAACGCTTCCTGGAGCGCATCGCTCACATCCGCAGCGTCGAGCCCGAAGCCGCCCTGCGCTCCAACTTCATCGTCGGCTACCCGGGCGAGACCGAGGAGGACCACGACGCCCTGCTGGCCTTCGTGGAGGCTGCCAACCTGGACTGGTGCGGGTTCTTCGCCTTTAGCCGCGAGGAGGGGACCCACGCCGCCTCCCTGGACGGCGAGGTCGCTCCCGGCCTGATGGCCGAACGTCTCCACGAGCTGGGCGAGATCCAGGATCGGATTACGGCTAACCGGCGGGATGCCCTCATCGGGCGCACAGTGACCGTGCTGGTCGACGAGTCAGGAGTGGGACGCACCCACCGCGAGGCGCCGGAGATCGACGGCATAGTGATCGTTCCCTCCGCCCTGCCGGTCGGCCGGTTCGCCGACGTCACGGTGACCGGGGCGCTCGGACCTGACCTGGTGGCGGCATGAGGCACTTCCGGACCGTGGTCTCTCCAGCCAACCTGGTAACTCTGGCCCGCCTGGTTCTGGCGCCAGTCCTATTCGCCCTCGTGCTGGGGGCCGAGGACCGTGACGGCGCGACATGGGCCGGGTTCGCCCTCGGCTCAGTGCTGGCCGCCACCGACTACTTCGACGGCATCCTGGCCCGCCGCCGGGGCACGATCAGCCGCTGGGGGGCGTTCCTAGACCCGTTGGCCGACAAGGTGGTGGTGATCGGTGTGGCCGTCTGCCTGGCCATGGTGGGTCGCTACGCCTGGCTGCCGGTCGTCCTGCTGGCCGTCCGGGAACTGGCTATCACCCTTTACCGCCTGTGGTTTGCCCGGCAGGGGTTGGCCGTACCGGCCCGGCGGTCAGCTAAGTGGAAGACCATCGTCCAGGGCACGGCGCTGCTGATCGCCGTAATGCCACCAATGCGGGACGCCGACCTGGTGGTCGACGTCGCCCTGTGGCTGGCTGTGTCCTTCACCCTGGTGACCGGCGCCCAGTACCTGCGGGACGGGCGCAGGGCCACCAGCCCCACCGGGTCGCGGTCCGGCTGACCACCGCGGAGGGAGAGGACGTCGTGCGTTGCGAGGTGGTGGCGGTCGGAACGGAGCTGCTGCTGGGCCAGATCGTTGACACCAACTCGTCGTGGATCGGGGAGCAGTTGGCCCTGGCCGGCATCGACTGCCATCGCCACACCGCGGTGGGTGACAACCGGGATCGGATGCGCGACGCCATAGCCGACGCCCTGGGCCGGGCCGACGCCGTGATCGTGACCGGGGGCCTGGGACCCACCCAGGATGACATCACCCGGGATGTGTTGGCCGAGGTGCTGGGCGTGGACCTGGTCCGGGACGACGCCCTGGTGGAGAGGATCGAGGCCGTGTTCGGTGGCCGGGGGCGCGCCATGCCGGCCAACAACCTGAGACAGGCCGAGGTGCCGGTCGGAGCTCGGGCCATCGAGCAGATGCCAGGCACAGCGCCGGGCCTGGTATGCCCAGTGGGCGAGGGGGGCGACGACAGCCCCCGGGTCCTCTACGCGGTGCCCGGGGTGCCCTGGGAGATGCGTCAGATGGTGGAGGGCACGGTCCTGCCCGACCTGAAGCGGCGGGCTGGGATCGCCAGCGTCATCCGGTCGCGGACGCTACGCACGTGGGGCCAGTCGGAGTCAGGGCTGGCCGAGGACCTGGCCGACGAGATCGACCGCCTGGACACCGAAGGTGGGCCGACGCTGGCCTTCCTGGCCAGCGGCATGGAGGGCCTGAAGATCCGGATCACCGCCAAGGCGGCTAGCGGACCCGAGGCCGAGGCCCTGCTGGCTGACGAGGAGGCGCGTGTCCGCAGAATCGTGGGGCCCATCGTGTTCGGAGTGGACGACCAGACCATGGAGTCGGTCGTCCTCGACCTACTGGTCGATCAGGGGCTCCGGCTGGCCACCGCCGAGTCGATGACCGGTGGGATGGTCGGGACCCGCCTCACCGAGGTTCCGGGTTCCAGTCGGGCCTACGTGGGATCGATGGTGGCCTACGACGGTGACGTCAAGCGCTCGCTCCTGGGCGTTCCCGACGGCCCGGTGGTCGGAGAAGCCGCCGTCGAGGCCATGGCTATCGGGGTGTGCCGACTGCTGGGGGCCGATGCGTCGGTGGCCGTAACCGGGGTGGCGGGGCCCGACCCGCAGGACGGCCAAGAGCCGGGCACAGTCTGGATGGCCACCTGTGTGGACGGGGTCGTGGAGTCGGTCCGGGTCCGGTGGCCGTTCGACCGGACGCGGACCCGTCAGTTCACGGTTATTTCGGTCCTCGACGCCCTGCGCCTGCGCCTGCTAGACCGCGCCGGGCACTGACCAGTAGCCGGAGGCCCGTCATGCGGTGCTTCGTCGCCGTCCTCCCACCGCCCGAGGTGTTAGACGTCCTGGCCCGACTGGACCGACCGGCGGCCCCGGGGGTGCGCTGGACCCATTATGACCAGTGGCACGTGACCCTACGGTTTCTGGGCGAGGTGGACCCGGGCGAGGTCAGCGTCGCCCTAGCCGGACTGAACGCCGAGGCGGTGGTGGCCGCCATGGGGCCGGCGACGATCGTGCTGGGCGGGCACGCCGTGGTGGTTCCGGTGTCCGGCCTCGACGGGCTGGCCGCATCCGTGGTGACCCGGACGGCCCTGGTGGGGGAGCAACCCGAGGACCGGCCCTTTGTGGGGCACCTCACCCTGGCCCGTCTTGGGGCCCCGGCACCCCCTGGGTCGGTCGGGGTTCCGCTAGCGGCCGAGTTCCCGGTGGGTGAGGTGTGCTTGGTGGCTAGTCACCTGCTTCACGACGGCGCCGCCTACGAGGTGCTAGAGCGATTCGCCCTGACTGGCTGACAGCGCCGGTCAGGCTGGGGCCTGCTCCTCGAGCACGATGCAGGCCGAGTTGATGCAGTAGCGGTCACCGGTGGGTGCCGGGCCGTCAGGGAACACGTGGCCGAGGTGGGCACCGCACGTGCCGCAGGTGGTCTCGGTCCGAACCATGCCGAGGCTGGTGTCGGCCCGGGCGTCAATCCGAGCGTCCTCGGCCGGAGCCGTGAAGCTCGGCCAGCCGCACCCGGAGTCAAACTTGGCAGCGCTGTCGAACACCACGGCGTCGCACGCTGCGCAGCGGTAGGTTCCGGTTCGCTTCTCGTCCCAGTAGGTGCCGGTGAAGGCCCGTTCGGTTCCGGCCTCCTGGGTGCAGTGCCAGGCCATCGGGTCCAGGCGTTCACGGAGGTCGGGGTTCCGTTCGGCGTGGGCGGTCCGCTTCTCTTCGGGGGTGAGCTGGTCATCCATGGCCTCTGACGGTAGTTCCCGTGCCATCCATGACCGATTCGGAGGAGAATACTTGCATCGAACGCCTGTTCGCAATTACGCTGTTGTCATTCGTTCCGGACCCGTTGTCACAGGCCTTTCCTAGAGTCGCCGGCGACAACTCCGACAGACATCCAGAAACCTGACCAGGACCACGAGGGTCCGGAGAGAACGGAGCAACCAACATGGCGAAGCATGGCAGGACGATGAGCGGTGGCGACCTTGAGGCGGGGGCCGAGCGCACCAAGGCCCTCGACATGGCCCTGGGCCAGATCGAGAAGCAGTTCGGAACCGGCGCCGTCATGAAGATGGGCGACAAGGGCTCCATGGCCATCGAGACGGTGCCCACCGGAGCCCTGGCGCTGGACCTGGCGTTAGGCATCGGTGGCATCCCACGGGGGAGGGTCGTTGAGATCTTCGGGCCGGAGGGCTCGGGCAAGACCACCCTGGCCACCCACGTTGTCGCCGAGGCACAGCGCAACGGCGGCATCTGCGCATACATCGATGCTGAGCACGCAATGGATCCGACCTACGCCCGGGCCATCGGCGTCGATGTAGACGAACTCCTAATCTCCCAGCCCGACACCGGAGAGCAGGCCCTCGAGATCGCCGACATGCTCGTACGCTCCGGGGCTCTCGACGTGGTGGTAATCGACTCCGTAGCTGCCCTCACCCCACGTGCCGAGATCGAGGGCGAGATGGGCGATGCACACGTGGGCCTGCAGGCCCGCCTCATGTCCCAGGCTCTACGCAAACTCACCTCCAACCTCAACAAGTCCCAGACGATCCTCATCTTCATCAACCAGTTGCGGGAAAAGATCGGCGTGATGTTCGGATCACCGGAGACCACGCCCGGTGGTCGAGCCCTGAAGTTCTACTCCTCGGTCCGCTTGGACATCCGTCGGATCGAGGCCATCAAGGATGGCCTCGAGGTGGTGGGGAACCGCACCCGGGTCAAGGTCGTCAAGAACAAGTGCGCCCCGCCGTTCCGCCAGGCCGAGTTCGACATCATGTACGGGCGTGGCATCAGCCGTGAGGGTTCCGTGGTGGACCTCGGGGTGGACCTGGGCGTAGTCAAGAAGTCAGGGGCTTGGTACACGTACGAAGGCGAACAGCTCGGCCAGGGCAGGGAGAACGCCAAGAAGTTCTTGCTGGAGAATCCCGAGGTCATGGTCGAGATCACCGACCGGGTTTGGCGGGAAGTCCAGCCTGTCGAGGAGCTGGAGGCCGAGCCGGAGGCGCCGACCGAGGTCCAAGCGGTGGCCGACGAGTTCACCGAGGCCGACGACCTTCCGATCTCCCTGGAGGACTGACGGGGGTTCCCTCCTCCCGCCCCTCCGGGGTTCAGTGCTCGGCCCCGGCCTGCCCCGACGGGGGCGCCGGGGCCGTAGCCTCTGCACCGTGGAGAGGACCTACGCGGTGCGCACCTACGGGTGCCAGATGAACGAGCACGACAGCGAGCGCATCGCCGGCCTGCTCGAAGCTGACGGCCTAGTTCCGGCGTCCACCGAGGATGAGGCCGACGTGATTGTCCTCAACACGTGCTGTATCCGAGAGAACGCCGACAACAAGCTCTACGGCGCCCTGGGCCACCTGAAGGCGCTCAAGGACGCCCGTCCAGACGTCCAGTTGGCGGTAGGGGGCTGCTTGGCCCAGAAGGACCGCGACCTGATCCAGCGGCGCGCTGGCCACGTCGATGTCGTATTCGGTACCCACAACGTGCACCGGGCCGCTGAGCTGCTGGCCGAGGCCCGGGCCAACGGGCCGGTCTTGGAGATCCTGGAGGAGACGGCTCGAGACGATGCCGAGGCCTTCCCTTCAGCGCTTCCTACCCAGCGTGACGCTGACCATAAGGCCTGGGTGACCATCCAGATCGGGTGTGACAACTCCTGCGCCTTCTGCATCGTGCCGTCGGTCAGGGGGCCGGAAATCAGCCGGCCGTTCGGGGAACTCCTCGGCGAAGTTGGGGATCTAGCTGAGGACGGGGTGACCGAGGTGACCCTGCTGGGACAGAACGTCAACTCCTACGGACGGGACCTGACCGTGCGCCTCCGGTCGTTGGATGCCGGACCCGCTGATCGGTTCGAAGCCGGTCGACGCTGGGCTGAGGATTCCTCCCGACGCGCCCAACCACTGTTTGCCGATCTCCTAGTTGCCGTGGGTGAGGTCGACGGCATCCGTCGGGTCCGGTTCACCAGCCCGCATCCCAAGGACCTGCGCCCGGAGACCATCGTGGCCATGTCGGAGACCGCTGCCGTGTGTGAGCACCTGCACCTTCCCCTCCAGTCGGGGAGCGACCGCATCCTGGCCGCCATGCACCGCGGCTACACCGCCGAGCGGTACATGGAGCGCCTGGCGGCCGCACGGGCCGGTATTGAAGACCTTGCCGTTACCACGGACCTCATCGTGGGGTTCCCCGGGGAGACCGAAGTTGACTTTGAATCCACTCTGGAAATGGTTGCAGAGGCCGGTTACGACTCGGCGTACTGCTTCGTCTTCTCCCCCCGAGCAGGGACGGAGGCGGCGACCATGGTCGGGGACTTCGTCGACCACGACGTCTGCGTAGACCGCTTCGAACGTCTGCAACAGGTCCTGAAGCGGTCGGCGATGCTCACCCACCGGGCCCGTATCGGCCGGGTCGAGGAGGTGGTTATCGAGGGTCCTGCCAAGCGGGAACCCGACCAGGTCACCGGGCGGACTCGCCAGAACAAGCTGGTGCACCTGGCGGCGGCCGACGGCCTGCGCCCCGGGGCGTACGCCGACGTCCAGATCGTCGATGCCGCCACCCACTACCTTCATGCCGACCTGGTGGAAGTCACGGCCCCGCCCCAGCACCGACGCCGGATCCCCGTCGCGTCGGCCTGAGGACGGTGGCCCCTAACGGGCACCTGGTGGTCATCGGGGCCACGGCGTCGGGCAAATCGGCCCTGGCCCTCGAGGTGGCACGGCAGCGCCCCGGCGTGGAGCTGATCTCAATGGACTCCATGGCCCTCTACCGGGGAATGGACATCGGTACAGCGTCGCCCACGTTGGCCGAACGCAACGAGGTTCCACACCACCTGTTGGACATAGTCGATCCCACTGAGGAGTTCACGGTCTCGGAATTCCAAAAGGCGGCCTCCGGAGCGCTAAACGACATCACGGACCGGGGACAGAGGGCCGTGATGGTGGGAGGAACCGGCCTACACGTCCGAGCCGTGGTGGACGACCTGGAGATCCCTGGTCGTTACGACCAGGTTCGGGCTGACCTGGAGTCCGACGACGACACCGTGGGCCTCCACGCCCGGCTACTCGACTTGGATCCGGTAGCTGCTCAGCGGATGGAGCCGACCAACCGGCGGAGGGTCCTGCGGGCCCTCGAGGTGACTCTCGGATCCGGTCGTCCCTTCTCATCATTCGGACCGGGGCTGGAGGCCTACCCTCCCACCCGGTTTACCCAGGTGGGTCTCCGGGTGGACCGCGACGTGCTGGACCGCCGCATCGCCGAACGGTACGAACGCCAGATGGACGAAGGGTTCCTCGACGAGGTCCGTGCCCTAGCCGCCCTCCCGGGAGGCCCCTCCCGGTCGGCGGCCCAGGCCCTCGGCTACCGGGAACTCCTCGCTCACCTCCGGGGCGAGTGCACCCTGGACGAAGCTGTGGGCGATGCCGTAGTAGCTACCCGCCGGTTTGCCCGCCGCCAGGAGCGGTGGTTCCGTCGGGATCCCCGGATCCAGTGGTTTGACGTAGCTGAGGAGCCGCTGGCCGTTCTGGAAAGCGTGCTCGAGGCCTTCGACCGGTGCGGAACCGAGCAGTGACGGCCCGGGTCGCCGGGGAACGGACCGTGTCGGCCGGTCAGTCGTGGACGAGACTGGTCCTGTGCACCTGACCCGCCACCATGGCCTCGGCAACGACTTCCTGATCACCTTTGCCGACGAGGTGCCCGACGGCGCCTCGGAACTGGCCCGCCGGCTTTGCCACCGGACGGACGGCATCGGCGCTGACGGCTTGGTCTTCGGTACTCCGGACGACGTTCACGACCGTTCCTTCACCCTGTTCAACAGCGACGGCAGTCGGGCCGAGTTGAGCGGCAACGGCCTCCGGTGCTTCGGCCAGGCCCTGCTTCGCGAGTCGGTCACTGACGGTATTGACCTGGTGGTGGGAACGGCGGCCGGGCCCCGGCGCGTCGTGGTTGACGGCTCCCCGGCCGACGAGGAGGTCCTAGCCACGGTCGAGATGGGTTCGGCCGGGCCGGGTCCGTCGTTTGATGGCCTAGAGGTCGACCTGGGTGGCCAAGAGGTACGGAGGATGGAGAGCGCCGACGTGGGTAACCCCCACCTGGTGGTCCTGGTCGACGATCCGGACACCGTGGACCTGGGCCGAGTAGGCCCGGTCGTCGAGGCGGCCTTCGCCCCGGTGGGCTGCAACGTAAACCTGGTCTCCGTTCAGGATCGGTCGGAGGTCCGCCTGCGGACCTGGGAGCGAGGGGCCGGCCTCACCGAGGCGTGCGGCACCGGAGCCTGCGCGTCGGCCCACGTGCTCCGATCGTGGGGCCTGGTCGACGAGGTGGTGGCCGTCCACATGCCGGGTGGTCGGGCGACGGTGACCGTGGCCGACCCGATCCTCCTGACTGGTCCGGCCGTCCACGTCGACGACCACGATGTCGACCCAGTGGTCACCCCTGATGGCTGATCCCACCGACGACCTCGACCCGTTCCCCAACGGGGTGGTCGACCCGGACGACGGAGAGACCCACCGGGGTGCGTTCGGGGAGTTCGGCGGCGAGGCCACGGGCCTCATCGACCGGGCCTTTCGGGAGCGGATCGTCTTGGCCGGTGTCACCCTTGAGCGGGCCGATCCTGAGGCCACCGACGCCTCCATGGACGAGCTGGCTCGCCTGGTGGACACTGCCGGGGCCGACCCGGTGGCCCGTGTACTCCAGCGGCGTGAGGCTCCCGACCGGGCCACCTACGTCGGTCGGGGCAAAGCCCAGGAGATCCTGACGGTGTCAGAGGCCGTGGACGCCGACACCGTGGTCTTTGACAACGACCTCACCCCGGCACAGCAGGGAAACCTCGAGGCGATCCTGAAGCGAACGGCGTTGGATCGCACGGCGGTGATCCTTGACATCTTCGCCCAGAACGCCAGCAGCCCGGAGGGCAAGGCCCAGGTCGAGCTGGCTCAACTTCGGTACCGGCTCCCCCGGCTCCGCCACTCGGGGCGTATTTTCAGCCAGCAAGCCGGCGGCATCGGGACCCGGGGACCCGGGGAGACGCAGTTGGAGGTGGATCGTCGTCGGCTCATGCGCCGAGTCACCCGTCTGGAGTCCGACCTCGGACGTATCCGCAAGAACCGGTCGACCCAGTCCAAGGCCCGTCACCGGACTAGTAACCGGGCGGTTGCCATCGTTGGCTACACCAATGCCGGGAAGTCCACGCTCCTGAACCGCCTGACCGATGCCGGGATCCTGGTCGAGGACCGGCTGTTCGCCACGCTCGACGCCACGACGAGGCGACTCCAGCTCCCTGGCGGTGAGGCGGTGTTCCTCAGCGACACGGTCGGCTTCATACGCAAGCTGCCTCACCAACTGGTCGAGGCCTTCAAGTCGACGCTCGACGTGGTGGTCGACGCCGACCTCCTGGTCCACGTTGTAGACGCCTCGGATCCTGACCCCGAGGGTTGCATTGCCGCTGTCCGGTCCGTGCTGGACGAGATCGGTGCTGAGCGCGTACCCGAGATGTACGCCTTCAATAAGGCGGACCTGGCTCCCGAGTCGGCCTCCCGTCTCGTAGACCGGGAACCGGGGTCGGTGGCCGTTTCGGCAGCCACCGGCGACGGCCTCGACGACCTGCTGGCTGCCGTGGGCCGTCAGCTCCGACGCCACACCGTCGTGGCTGAACTCTCGGTGCCCTACGACCGGGGCGACATCCTGGCCATGGCTCACCGGGAGGGCGAGGTCCTTGACGTCGAGGAGGAGGCCGAAGGCTGGACCATCCGGGTCCGAGTCGACGATGGCTCAGCGGGCCGCCTGGCCGGGTACCGGACCAACACAGAAAACGACGAGGAGGCCGGTCGGTGACGGGTGCAGTCGATCCGAACGGGTTTGTCCCACCGCCCTACCCGTTTGACGTACCACCCGAGGTGCGAGAGATGGCGGCTGCTCTGCCCGGCGGGGCGATCGACCTGTCCCGCGGCGTACCGTGCGACCCGGTCCCTGCGGTGGTGGCCTCTGCTCTAGCTGAACCGGGCCCGGCTCGACCGTACCCGCCCTCGGTCGGGACACCAGAGCTCCTGGATGCCGTAGTCGGTTGGTGTAGCCGAAGGATCGACGTGACCCTCGAGGCTGAACAAGTCGGGGCCTGTGTAGGCACCAAGGAGCTGGTCAGCGGACTACCTCACCTCCTGAGGCTCCGTAACCCCGAGCGGGACACGGTCCTTCATCCGGCCGTGGCCTATCCCACCTACGCCATGGGAGCAGTTCTTGCCGGCTGTCGGGCCGTGCCGGTGCCGCTGGACGCCGAGTGGCGGATCGACCTCTCGGCCGTCAACGAGGCTGACGCGGCTCGGGCCCTGTGCCTGTGGGTCAACACCCCAGGTAACCCGGCGGGCGGGCTGGATGACCTAGGGGAGGCCGCCCGGTGGGGGAGAGAGCGGGGCATTCCGGTGTTGTCCGATGAGTGCTATGTGGAGTTCACCTGGAGCGGCCCTCCCCGGTCGATTCTGCAACACGGTGTCGAAGGGGTGCTAGCTGTGCACTCGCTGTCCAAGCGGTCGAACCTGGCCGGCTTGCGGGTCGGCTTCTATGCCGGCGACCCCGACCTGGCCTGGTACCTACGCGAGACCCGCCGCCATCAGGGTTTCCTGATTCCGGGTCCGGCCCAGGCGGCGGGGGCGGCAGCGCTGCGGGACCAGGCTCACGTGGAGGTCCAGGCCGCCCGCTACCGGCGACGCCTGGAGGTACTCGTCGAGGTTCTCGGAGCCGTGGGGGTCGAAGCCAGGATGCCGGAGGGCGGTTTCTACCTCTGGGCGGAGGCGCCGGGAGGCGACCACATGACCCTTGTCCGGCAGTTGGCCTCAGAGCTCGGGGTGCTAGTTAGCCCGGGCACCGTCTTCGGCCCGGACGGCGCCGGTCGGGTTCGGGTGGCTGCCGTGGTCACCGACGACGAGCTAGAGGTGGTGCGCCGTCGGGCCGACTCCCTCTCCGGCTAACCGTCCTGCGCGCACCGGAACCGGTCCCGATTGACGCGGGGCCTGGCAGTAGCCTCAGCACCATGTCCGACCTCCAGACACAGATCGAAGAGCTGTGGGCCGGGAGCGCTGACCTGTCGGTCGACGACGCCGGGGCCAACGCGGCCATCCACGCCGCCATCGACCTGTTGGACACCGGGCAGGCTCGGGTGGCAGAGCCCGACGGTTCCGGGGGGGTGGTGGTCCACGAGTGGCTGAAGCTGGCCATCCTCCTGTTGTTCCGCCAGTCCCAGATGACCACCATCGAGATGGGCCCCTTTGAGTTCACCGACAAGATCCCCCTCAAGACGGGCTGGGCGGAGCGCCGGGTACGGGTGGTGCCCGGCGCTCAAGCCAGATGGGGCAGCTACCAGGGTCCCGGCGTCGTGATGATGCCCAGCTACACGAACATCGGCGCCTATGTGGGCGATAACACCATGGTCGACACATGGGCCACCGTCGGGTCCTGCGCCCAGATCGGACAAAACGTCCATCTCTCGGGTGGGGTGGGCATCGGCGGCGTGCTGGAGCCGCCCAATGCCGTGCCGGTGGTGATCGGCGACGACTGCCTGATCGGCAGCCGATGCATCGTGGCCGAGGGGGCCCGGGTGGGCAACGGAGCGGTGCTGGGGGCCGGGGCGGTCCTCACCGGTTCCATCCCAGTGATCGACGCCGAGACCGGCGAGGAGATCTCCCGAGGTGTTGTACCCGACTGGTGTGTGGCCGTGCAGGCCACCCGGCCGAAGGTCTTCGAGGGCGGAGAGTACGGACTGCCGTGCGTCCTCGTGCTCAAGCGCCTGGACCCCGGCGAGCGCCACGACAAGTCGACCCTCAACGACGTGCTGCGTCGTCACGGCGTCACCACCTGACATCGGTCTCCCTGCCGTGACCGACCTGCTGGCCCTGACTGCCGAGCTGGTCGACATTCCGTCGGTCAGTTTCGACGAGGCCGACCTCGTGGCTCGTCTGGAGGCCGAACTAAGGGCCGTACCAGGGCTCGGCGTTGACCGTATCGGCGACAACCTGGTGGCCCGGACCGACCTGGGTCGTGACCACCGCCTCATCCTGGCCGGTCACACCGACACCGTTCCCGGCGACACCACGGGGTCCCGCCTGGACGGTGACACCCTCTGGGGTTTGGGGGCCGCCGACATGAAGGGCGGCCTGGCCGTGATGCTGGAGTTGGCCCGGACCATGTCGGAACCGGCGATTGACGTGACGTGGGTGTTATACGCCCGCGAGGAAGTGGCCATCGCCCACAACGGCCTTCGGGAGTTGTTCGCCGAGGCTCCGGACCTGCTGGACGGTGATGTGGCCATCCTCGGAGAGCCGACCGGTGGAGCCGTCGAAGCGGGCTGCCAGGGGACGATGCGCTTTGAGGTGACCCTGGCCGGCACCCGGGCCCACACGGCCCGGCCTTGGATGGGACGCAACGCCGTCCACCGCCTAGGAGGGCTGCTGGACGCCCTGAACGGCTACGAGCACCGGGAGCCCGTAGTGGACGGCTGCCGGTACCGGGAGGCCCTCCAGGCCGTGCACGTCGAGGGCGGGGTGGCCGGCAACGTAGTGCCTGACCGGGCCATGGTGCGGATCAACCACCGTTACGCGCCGGACCGGACCGGCGACGAGGCCGAAGCCCACGTGCGGGGGTTCCTGGCCCCGCACCTGGAAGAGGGCGACGAGGTGGATTTGGTGGACCACTCGCTGGCCGCCGCCCCGGGGCTGTCTCATCCCCTCCTACGGGCCGTCGTGGAACGGAACGGCCTGAAGGTAGGGGCCAAGCTGGGTTGGACCGACGTGGCGTTCTTTTCCGAGCGGGGAGTACCGGCGGTCAACCTCGGTCCGGGAGAGTCGACACTGGCCCACACCGCGGACGAGCGGGTGGAGCGGTCGTCGTTGGAGTCCTGCTACGCCGTCCTGAGGGACCTGATGGAGAACGGGATCTGAGCCGTCGGAGTGCCAGACCCCCCGACGGTGGTCTCAGATCCGACGTAGGACGGTCACGACCTTTCCGAAGACCGTGACCTCGTCGGCTGGGTAGCGCTGTTCGGAGAAGGCCGGGTTGGCCGGGACCAGGACCACGGTCTCGCCCTCGGTTCGGAAGTGCTTCACGGTGCCTTCGCCGCCCGGGATACCCGCCACCACCAGGTCGCCCTGGTCGGCGGTGGGCTGAGAGCGCACAACCACGTGGTCGCCATCCAGGATGCCCGCCTCGATCATCGAGTCGCCCCGGACCCGGAGCATGAACAGCTCCCCATCGCCGGTGAACTCGGCGGGGAGGGGGAGGGACCCTTCGACATTCTCGTGGGCCAGGACGTCAACTCCGGCCGCCACGTCGCCGACCAAAGGAACGTGACAGATCGGAGCACGCTCCACCGGCGCACCGCTGACCGGATCGAACCGCACCTCGATGGCTCGGGGCTTGCTGGGGTCACGGTGGAGGAAGCCGCGGTCCTGGAGGGTGGTCAGGTGAGAGTGGACGGTCGACGGGGAGGTGAGGCCGACCGCCGTGCCGATCTCGCGGACCGACGGTGGATAGCCGCGCTGGCGGGTCTCGGCGTCGATGAACTCAAGGATCTGCTGCTGTCGCTTGCTGAGCCCTGTCTCGGTCATGGTGCGTTCTTTCCGCTGATTGACCGACGGGTGCCGGTCGATTTGACAACGAACATATGTTCGATACACTGATCACCGTGATCGAACACCTGTACGCCGAATACATGTTCCCCGAACAGGCGTTCCATGTCAAGGACCCTATGCCGGTCTCGGGGCCGGCCTGTCACACCCGATCGTCAGGATGGATCACATGGACACGATGACCCTCGACACCCGAGCCCTCCAGCTTCCGCTCGATTTCTCTGACGGTGCCGGGCCCGCTTCGCCATACCGGCCCTCTCCGGCCCCGTCGGCCCTACGGCGCCTGGTAGCCGACGTCCTATCGGCCGAACCGGCTGCAGTTGCCGCCCGGCGCGAGGCGACCCCGGTCCGCCCGACGGCTACCAGCCTGACCGTCTACCGCCGCCGCCGCCTGCTGGTTGCCGTGACCCTCGGCCTCCTAGCCTCCGCTCTCTCCCTCCTAGGCGGCGAGCTGGTCGCCCGGGTCACCGGCACGCCCGGATCGGCCGTCGTCGAGGCGGCAGGCGAGCCCGTGGTTTATGTGGTCCAGCCGGGTGACACGCTGTGGTCCATCGCCGAGCGGATCACCCCGGACGACCGCGACATCCGCCACACCGTGGACCGCCTGGCCGCGTCCACCGGTGGGGCGATGCTCCAGCCGGGACAGCGGGTCGTCCTGCCCTCCAGCTAAACCAGCGTCGTCGCCGGATTCGATCCCGTGCCTAGGAGACCAGGTACCGGCAGAAGAGGAACCCGTCCTCAGACAGCACCCGGTGCAGACCGAGGCGGATCGGCACGGCCAGGCTGGGACCGTCCAGCAGGGCCCGGCCCCCGAGGCCCACGCCACCGACCAGCATCGGCGAAATCGACACGCACAGCTCGTCTACCAGGCCTGCAGCGAACAGTTGGTGGTTGAGGTGTGGCCCACCCTCGCACAGCACCGTCCGCGCTCCGATGTCGTTGAGGGTGGCCAGGAGCCCGGTCAAGTCCACCAGCGTCTCACCGCACACCACCAGCTCAGCCAGCGGCTCCAGGGCAGCCCGGCGGTCGGCAGGAGAACTCGAGACGGTAGCCACCAGGGGTGCCGGATCACCGGGGTCGTTCTCGGCAAACAGGGGGAGGGTGGGGTCAAGGTCCAGGGAGCCGGACACCACCACCAGGCGGGGCCTCGGGGCCCGTCCCTCGGCGGCGCGTCGGGAAGCCACCGGACCGGCGGGGTCTTGAGGCGGTCGGTAGCCCTCAGCTCGCACGGTTCCTGCACCGACCAGGACCATGTCGGACAGCCCACGGAGCGCCTGAAAGACGTGGCGGTCGCCGGTTCCGCCGAGGCCGCCCGACCGACCGGCCACCGTCGTGGCACCGTCCATGGAGGCCACCATGTTGACGACCACCCACGGACGACCCGGGGGAGCCGGCCGGTCGTCGCCGAGATAAGCCTCGACCGGGTCAACCTCGGGCCCGTCGCTGGGGTGGAGGATTCGCACGGCGCGACGGTATCCGGTCCAGGCTGTGGACAACCCCGTGGTCGTCCACCGGGAATTCCACAACCAATCCCCCTATCGGTCCACAGGCTGGTGTCCGTAGGTTCCCCCTCGTGGTCGGTGGCGGTCGGCTCGGCACGAACCATCACCCCGACCCGTTGGGGTGACGCTGGGAGGTCCGCACCATCCGTCGCGACGGGTGGAGCCCGGGTCTCCTCGACCTGGGCCAGCCGCTGTCGGCCACGACCTCGGAGGTCGTCGGGGCACCGGAAGGGTGTCACCGAGGGGCCGTACCATCGGTACGGGTAGACCCAGAATCGACAAGGACCGCAGGAGGGCGGAAGGGCACATGTCGCTGGCATCGGAGCGGGGGATCCTGGGGATCCGCCGCCGCTTCACTACCCCGGAGACCGACCCCTACGACCAGGTGGCGTGGGAACACCGGACCTCTCGCCTGGTTGACCACCGCGACGGCAGCGTGGCCTTCGAACAGGACGACGTCGAAGTGCCGTCCTCCTGGTCGTTAAATGCCACCAACATCCTCGCCCAGAAGTACTTCCGGGGGCCGCTAGGCAGCCCGGAGCGCGAGGGCTCGTTGCGCCAGGTCGCAGACCGAGTGGCCGGAGCGATCGCCGACTGGGGCCTGCGTGACGGCTACTTCGTCGACGGCGACGAGGCCGACGCCTTCGCCGCCGAGCTCCGGTACCTGATCGTGACCCAGCGGGCAGCCTTCAACTCGCCGGTGTGGTTCAACATCGGCGTTCCCGGCGTGCCCCAACAGGCCTCGGCTTGCTTCATCCTCTCCGTGGACGACGAGATGTCATCCATCCTTAACTGGTACGTCGAGGAGGGGACCATCTTCAAGGGCGGTTCCGGTTCTGGCGTCAACCTGAGCGCAATCCGGTCAAGCCGGGAGGTGTTGAGGGGCGGCGGGAATGCCAGCGGGCCGGTGAGCTTCATGAGGGGTGCCGACGCGTCGGCCGGCACCATTAAGAGCGGAGGCAAGACCCGACGGGCGGCCAAGATGGTGATCCTCGACGCCGACCATCCCGACGTCGGGGACTTCATCTGGTGCAAGGCCCGTGAGGAGCGCAAGGTGCGGGTACTGGCCGAGGCCGGCTTCGACGTCGGCTTCGACGGCGCCGACAGCCACTCCATCATGTACCAGAACGCCAACAACTCGGTCCGGGTCACCGACGAGTTCATGCAGGCCGTCGAGTCCGACGGCGACTGGGACCTCCGGGCAGTTACCGACAGCGCGGTAATCGAAACGGTTCGGGCCCGCGGCCTCTTCCGGCAGATGGCCCAGGCGGCATGGGAGTGCGCCGATCCCGGCGTCCAGTTCGATACCACCATCAACCGCTGGCACACCGCGTCCAACTCCGGCCGGATCACGGCCAGCAACCCTTGCTCCGAGTATGTCCACCTCGATGACTCGGCCTGCAATCTGGCCAGCCTGAACCTGCTGGCCTTCCTCGGGTCCACCGACGACGAGACGGCGGGTATCGGAGGTTTCGACGTAGACGGCTTCTGCCACGCGGTCGAGGTGATGCTCACCGCCCAGGAGATCCTGGTCGGTAACGCCGACTACCCGACGGTGGCCATCGGGGAGACCACGCGGGCCTTCCGCCAACTGGGTCTCGGCTATGCCAACCTGGGCGCCCTCCTGATGGCCCTCGGCCTGCCCTACGACAGCGACGAGGGTCGGTCAGTGGCCGCCGCTGTCACCTCCCTGATGACCGGACACGCCTACCGGACTTCGGCCCGGTTGGCCGACCGGATGGGCCCCTTCGACGGCTACGAGCACAACCGGGAACCCATGCTGGGCGTCCTGGACATGCACCGGGAGGCTGCCGAGATGCTGGACGACGACGTGGCACCCGAGCTGGTGGACGCTGGCCGGACGGCGTGGTTCGAGGCCTGTGCCCTTGCTCAACGCGTTGGGGTGAGAAACAGCCAGGCCACGGTCCTGGCCCCCACGGGCACCATCGGCCTGCTCATGGACTGCGACACCACGGGCATCGAACCGGACCTCAGCCTGGTGAAGCACAAGCGCCTGGTCGGGGGCGGCACTATGTCGATCGTCAACCGCACCGTTCCCCGTGCACTGGCCCGGCTGGGCTACGACGACCAACAGGCGACTGCCATCCTGGCCTGGATCGACGAGCACCAGACGGTGGTCGGCTGCCCGGAGGTTCGGGCCGAGCACGTGGCCGTGTTCGCCACCTCCATGGGCGACAACCCCATCCACCACATGGGCCACATCCGGATGATGGGGGCCGTCCAACCGTTCCTGTCCGGGGCCATCTCCAAGACCTGCAACATGCCCGAGGACGTCACCGTCGATGACGTCGAGGAGCTGTACATGGAGTCGTGGCGGCTCGGCCTGAAGGCGGTCGCCATCTACCGGGACAACTGCAAGGTGGCTCAGCCCCTGTCCACCGGCCACGAATCGACGCCGGAGCCAGCCGCCGCCGTCGAGGATGTCACCGCGGCCCTGGCCGAACCGGTCCGCCGCCGACTGCCGCGGCGCCGCCGGTCCCGCACCCTCGAGTTCCGGGTAGCGGACTGCAAGGGCTTCGTCACCGTCGGTGAGTACGACGACGGCCGTCCGGGAGAGGTGTTCGTCCGCGTCTCCAAGCAGGGTTCGACCCTGGCCGGGATCATGGACGCCTTCGCCATCTCGCTCAGCCACGGCCTGCAATACGGCGTTCCGCTTCGGGCCTTCGTCGACGCGTTCACCGGGATGCGGTTCGAACCGGCCGGAATGACCGACGATCCCGACCTCCGAATCTCCACCAGCCTCATCGACTACCTGTTCCGACGCCTGGCCGTCGAGTACCTGACCGCCGAGGAGCGGGCCGAACTGAACATCTTGACCACTAGCGAACGCACCCAGCCCACCCTGCCCGGCGTAGAGGAGTCCGTCACCGAGACCCGTCAGGGATCCGAAGTACCGCCAGACCCCCCCACCGTTCCGTCGGCCACCCAGTTTGCCGCTCACCTGGCCCTCGGGTCCCTGGGCGCTTCCGGAGCCGACGCCCCCATGTGCATGCAGTGCGGCGTGTCCATGCAGCGCGCCGGGTCCTGTTACGTATGCGCCGACTGCGGTGCCACCAGCGGGTGCTCGTGACCGCTCGGCTTGCACCCGAGGTCCGCTGATGGCCGTGTTGCGGTTCTCCTTCGGGACGATGGGCTCCGGCAAGAGCACCCTGGCTCTCCAGATCCACCACAACCTGAAGCAGCGCGGCCTGCAAGGGATCCTCTGCAGCCAACTAGACCGTTCGGGTGGCAAGGTCTCCAGTGCCTTAGGGGTCTCGGCCGACGCTGTGGAGGTCGGACCCAAGTTGGACCTGTTCGAGATGGCCCTGGCCGTGGCATCCCGCCGGGGCAGCCTCGACTACCTGGTTTGCGACGAGGCCCAGTTCTACCGTCCCGAACAGATTGGCCAACTGGCCCGCATCGTCGACGAGTTAGGGGCCGACGTGTTCGCCTTTGGTCTGCTGACCACCTTCCAAGGTGAGCTATTCGAGGGCACCAGGCGGCTGCTGGAATTGGCCGACGAGCGGGTCGAGGTCCAGGTTGAGGCCCGCTGCTGGTGCGGGTCGCGGGCCACTCACAACGCCCGTCTGGTGGACGGCGTGCAGGTCTACGACGGCAAACTGTTCGTTATCGACGACCCGAATGACGAACGGGTGACCTACGAGTTGCGTTGCCGGCGCCACTGGCTGTCCGGCCAATCTGGTCCAGTGGCCGG
The DNA here is from genome assembly GCA_022452035.1 of Acidimicrobiales bacterium. NCBI lineage: Bacteria > Bacillati > Actinomycetota > Acidimicrobiia > Acidimicrobiales > Acidimicrobiales bacterium. Next base: position 40,555 of record JAKURV010000017.1, read on the forward strand.
CCAGGGAGAGGCCCCGGAACGGTCCGGGTCAGAGACCGAGCCGGCTCGTCAGGTGGTTTGACAGGTCCCCGACCAGGTCGGCCCGGTAGGTCCGCTCGCTGAACCTCCAGGACCCGCCCACCATCTCGAACCGGTCGAGGTAACGGCCGCTTATGACCGGTTGCAACGGCCCGCCGTCGACCTGTTGGAACACCGTGTAAGTGCTGCGGCAGGCGGCCGTTCCCGCCTCTTCGTCGACCTCCAGGATGGGGGTGCCGACCAGGTGGCGGGTCCGTGGGGTTCCGTCGGCGTGGATCCGGATCAGCGAGGTCCAGAGGGCCAGCAGCCCGTCGCGGTCCACGACCACCGGGGGCTCAGCATCAGCGTCCAGGACCACCCGGGCGTGGGCGAACAGGTCAACGCACTCCTCGAGGCGGCCGGCGTCCATCAACTCGGCGTACCTGTATAGGAGGTTGGCGATCAGCGTGTCGGCGGTGGTCACCGCAGGAACCTAACCCCGAACGCCGATCCCGAACCGCCGGGGAGTGGGCGGTAGCGTGCGCCCATGACCGACTACCGGCCGCCGTTAGCCGACATTCGTCTGGTCCTGGACGAGATCGCCGACATCGCCGCCATCTGCGAGCTGCCCAACTTCGAACACGTAGACCGGGAGATCGTCGACGGCGTACTGGACGAGCTGGGGCGGTTCGTGGCTGAGGTCGTGGCGCCGGTCAACCGGATCGGTGATGAGGAGGGTTGCTCGGTTACCGACGGTGTGGTCACCGTTCCCGACGCGTTCGGCAAAGCGTGGGACATGTACGTCGAGTCCGGGTGGGGGGCCATCTCGCAGGACCCTGACTACGGGGGCGGAGGCTTCCCGGGCACCGTTCAGACAGTGATGACCGAGATGCTGGCCACCGCCTCGCGAGCCTGGTCGATGGGGCCGATGTTGACCGTAGGGGCCCTGGACGCCCTGCACACCTTTGCCGACGAGGGCATGAAGGAGACCTACCTGCCGCGGATGGTGACCGGCGAGTGGTCGGGCACCATGAACCTGACCGAACCACAGGCCGGTTCCGATGTGGGCGCCCTGACCACCCGGGCCGTACCCGGAGACGACGGCACCTACCGAATCTTTGGGACCAAGATCTTCATCACCTTCGGCGAGCACGAGCTCGCGGAGAACATCATCCAACTGGTCCTGGCCCGGACCCCGGACAGCCCCCCCGGCACAAGGGGTATCTCCCTCTTCGTGGTCCCCAAGTACCTAGTCGGCGACGACGGGAGTCTGGGGGAACGCAACGACTACACCTGCGTGTCGGTCGAGCACAAGCTGGGCCTACATGCCAGCCCGACGTGCGTGCTTTCGTACGGAGACGCAGGCGACGGCGCGGTGGGCTACTTGGTGGGCGAGGAACACCAGGGCATGCGGTACATGTTCAAGATGATGAACAACGCCCGCCTTGGGGTGGGCGTGGAGGGCCTGGCCGTCACCGAGAGGGCCCTGCAGCAGGCTGCCGACTACGCCGGGGAGCGACGCCAGGGACGGGCCATCGGTGGTCCCGCCGGTGAACAGGCGGTCATCGTGGACCACGCCGACGTCCGACGGATGCTGTTGACCATGCGGGCCTACGTTGACGCCATGCGGTGCCTTCTCTACCTGAACTCGGCGACCCTCGACATGGCCACCCACCACCCGGACGAGACAGTCCGCCAGAAGGCCTCCGAGAGGGCCGAGTTGCTGACCCCCATCTCCAAGGCCTGGTGCACAGACGTGGGCGTCGAAATGACCTCATTGGGCATCCAGGTCCACGGGGGATATGGCTACATCGAGGAGACGGGAGCCGCGCAGCATTTCCGGGACTCCCGGATCTCGCCCATCTACGAGGGCACCAACGGCATTCAGGCCATGGACCTCGTAGGTCGCAAGTTGCCCATGCGCGAGGGCGGGGTCATGGGCGACCTCCTCGTTGAGATGGCAGCCATCGATTCTGACCTGGCCGCGGCGGGCGAGGATTTCGTGACCATCCGCAGCGGCCTAGCCGATGCCCGGTCGGCCATGGAGGAGGCCACCTCGTGGCTGATGGCCCACGGGCTGGCCGACCCGAACGACGCTCTGGCCGGTGCCACTCCGTACCTGAGGATGTTTGGCCAGCTGGCGGGCGGGTGGCTCCTGGCTCGCCTCGCCCTGGGTGCCCGCCGTCGACTCGACGCTGGCGAGGGCGATGCCGACCACCTGGCTACCAAAGTGGTGGTCGCCCGCTTCTACGCAGAACAGTTGCTGCCCGTGGTCCGCGCCCAGCTCGGGGCGGTCACCGCCGGCGCCGGGGACCTGTACGCCGTGCCCGCCGACGGCTTCTCGGCCTAATCGGGACAACCCACGGTGGTGGCGTCGATGGCCGGGTTGTTCGGAGCCCTCCCCAGCCCGTCAGCCAACTCGCTCTCGATCGGACCGCTGGAATTACGGGCCTACGGCTTGATGATCGCCCTGGGTGCCCTGACCGCCGTGGCCTGGAGCCGGCGGCGCCACGCGGCCCGGGGTGGAGACCCGGAGGACATGTCGACCATTGCCCTGTGGGCCGTGCCAGCCGGGCTGGTCGGATCACGGCTGTACCACGTGGCCACCGACTGGCGGTCCTTCCAGGGGCGGTGGGAGGACGTGCCGGCACTCTGGCAGGGTGGCCTGGGTATCCCGGGAGGACTGATGGCCGGCGTGACGGTCGGCGTCCTGGTGGCCCGCCGCCGCGGTCTGTCCATGGCCGGGGCGATGGACGTGATGGTGCCGACCATCCCGGTGGCCCAGGCCATCGGCCGGTGGGGGAACTGGTTCAATCAAGAGGTGTTCGGCAGGCCGACCGACCTGCCATGGGCACTGGAGATCGATGCCGCCCACCGCCCCTCTGGCTACTCGGAGGCTGCGACCTTTCACCCAACCTTCCTCTACGAGGGGCTGTGGAACGTGGCCCTGGCCGTGTTCCTGGTGCGGATCGAACGACGGGGGGTCCTGCGACCCGGATACCTGGTCGGCCTCTGGGTCTTCGGCTACGGGCTGGGACGCCTCTGGGTGGAGGCACTCCGGGTAGACCAGGCCTCGCTGATCGTCGGGGTCCGGGTCAACACGTGGATGGCCCTGGCGGCCATCGGAGTGGGTGCCGTGGTGACGTGGACCGGGCGGACGGCCAAGTCGCCAGCGGGTGCCGGGAGCGACGGGGCCACGACATGACCATCGACGATCTCCCGAGGAGGGACCTGAAGCGGGTCGAGCGGACCTTCGCCTTCCTCGACATCAGCGGCTTCACCGCCTACACAGACAGGGAGGGCGATGCGGCGGCCTACGACGTGATCCGTAACTTCAGGAACGTCGTCCGGCAGGTGGCATCAGAGCGGGGGGTACGCATGGCCAAGTGGCTGGGCGACGGAGCGATGATGGTCGGGGTCCATTCGGAGGACCTGGTCGAAGCGGTCATCGACATCGAGCGTCTGGTCGACTACACCCAGTCGCCCCGACCCATGCGAGCCGGCATCGCCCGGGGGCCGGTGCTCCTCATCGACGGCGATGACCACGTCGGCAGGGCGGTGATCCTGGCTTCGCGGCTCTGTGATCGAGCGAAACCCCACGAGATCCTGGCCCAGGTGGGAACGGTGAACCTGGAGATGGTGAACGCCGAGGCGGCCCCCCTGGGTTGCCACGAGATTCCCGGCTTCGTCGAACCCATTGACCTGGTCCGCCTCACCCCGGTGGGCGACTCCTGAGCGATCGGTGTCCGAACAACCCCACCGGGGCACCGGGCTCACGCCGTTTGAGGCAGCGGTGGCCGCTGTGCTGACCGACCTGACGCCCGGCGAGGTGATGACCTACGGAGAAGTGGCGGCCGAGGCCGGACATCCGGGGGCCCATCGGGCCGTCGGTCGTTTCCTACGCGACCACGACGGCCACCCCTGGTGGCGGGTGGTGACCTCCACCGGCCGTCTAGTTCCGGGCCATGAACTGGAGCAGGCCCGGCGCTTAGCCGCCGAGGGCGTAGCCACCGCCGACGGTCGGGTCCGACCCGTCTGAGTTCCTGTCGCGCCGAGCAGTCCACCCGCTATGACGGGGCGCCGGTAGGCTGGGTGGTGCCCTCCCGGGTCCCGTCGGTCGCTGGTATGCCGACACCGGGTTGGATTCGTCACCCAGCGGAGAGCGGTGGCGAGACCTGCCGACAAGCGGGTGACGACACGGCGGCCCGGCCGCCGGGAAAAACAGGCAGTCCGATGACGACGACCCAGTTCGCCGACTTGGGCATCGACCAGGACCTGGTTGATGCCCTCGCCGAGCGGGGCATCACCGCCCCGTTTGAGATCCAGGCCCTGGCCATCCCCGACGGGCTGGCCGGCCGCGATGTGTGCGGCAAGGCCAAGACCGGCTCGGGGAAGACACTGGCCTTCGGCCTCCCCCTGATCCAACGCCTGCCGAAGGCCAAACCCCGGTGTCCCACCGGCCTTACCCTCGTGCCGACCCGGGAGTTGGCCGTCCAGGTCTGTAAAGAACTGGCGCCGTTGGCTGCCGTCCGGGGTCTGACCGTCGAGGCCATCTATGGCGGCGCCCCGATTGAGAAGCAGACCGCCGCCCTGGCTAAGGGCGTGGACTTCGTGGTGGCCACTCCCGGCAGGATGATCGACCTGATCCAGCAAGGCGAGGTCTCGGTGACCGACTTGGAGGGCGTCGTCATCGACGAAGCCGACCGGATGGCCGACATGGGCTTCATGCCTCAGGTTGAGTGGATTCTCCGCCATGCCGAAAAGGATCACCAGACGCTGTTGTTCTCGGCCACGCTGGACGGGATGGTCGGTGCTCTGATCAGCCGCTACCAGAACGACCCAGTCACCTACCAGGTGGCGGCCCGGGAGGTCACGGTGGCTGAGATGGAACACCGGTTCCTGGCCGTCCACGAGATGGATCGGGTGCGGGTGGCGGCCCGGATCATCGGGGCCTCAAATCGGACCATCATCTTCTCTCGCACCAAGTGGGGGGCCGACAAGCTGACCGGCAAGCTTGTCGGCGAGAACGTGAAGGCGGCCGCCATCCACGGTGACCTGCGACAGGCCCAGCGGGAGAAGGCGTTGGCCGATTTCATTGCCGGGAAGATCGAGTGCCTAGTGGCCACCGACGTGGCCGCCCGCGGCATCCACGTAGACGACGTGGAGGTGGTCATTCACTACGACCCTCCGTCCGATGCCAAGACGTACGTCCACCGTTCTGGACGGACGGCCCGGGCCGGCGAATCAGGCATGGTTGTCAGCCTGGTGCTCTGGAACGAGGAGTTGGAGGTCCGAAAGCTGCTGCGACGCCTCGGGATGAAGCAGCCCATCGTGGAGGTCTTCTCCAACGACGAGCGGCTCGACGACCTGATGGCCTGGGACCCGGCCGCCGAGGCCGCCTGACCCCGACCATGACGGGACCCGGCCGGCGGTGACCGACCGGCGAAACGACCGGGAGGCCGACCGCCTAGCTGCCGAGGCGGCTGCGGTCCTACAGGGTGCCGACGACCGTCGGCGCCGTGGAGCCTTCTTCACGCCCCCCGACGTGGCGGCGGCCCTCGTCGGCCACGTGGTCGGGGGGGGAACGGTGGTCGATCCGGCCTGCGGGGCCGGGGTGTTCCTGCTGGCTGCCGCCCGACGCCTCTACGAGGACGGTTGCGCCGATCGTCGAACCCTGGTGCGGCGGTGCCTTTTCGGGGCCGACGTGGATTCGGCTTCCGTGGTCGCCACCCGCCGGATCCTGGCTGCGTGGGCCGGAGTCGATCCCGACGAGGTGGTCGGCGTGGTAGTCGGAGATCCGTTGCGGGACGGTTCGTCGGTGTGGCCGGACAGGCCGCCCGACGGCTTCGACAGCGTGGTCGGAAACCCGCCGTTCCTGGGCCAACTGCGGTCCTCCACTGCCCGAACCGACCGGGATCGTGCCCTTCTGGGGGAGCGCTTCGGATCCTTGATGGGGGCCTACACCGATGCGGCCTGGCTCTTTCTGTCGGTCGGGCTGGACCTTCTGGCCCCCGGGGGGCGGCTGGTGCTCATCCAGCCGCAGTCTGTGCTGGCTGCCCGGGACGCCGGACCGGTACGCGACCAGTTGGCCGCCGAGGGTCGACTCGTCGGGCTGTGGTTGGATCGCTCGAGGGTGTTTGCCGGTCGGACCGAGGTCTGTGCGCCGATCGTGGAACGGCGGATCAGGGCCGGCGGGCCTGACCCTGAGGTGCTGCTACTGGCCGACCGGAGGGTGGAGCCTGCTGGAACGGTGGCGGTACCGGTCGCCGGCCGACCCTGGGGCCCTCTGGTGGCCGGCCTGCTCGGCATTCCCGCCGTGCCCCGGGCCGGCCCCGAGACGGTCGTCGACCGGGCGGCGGTGACGGCCGGCTTCCGTCAGCACTACTACGGGCTAGTCGGGGCGGTCCACGAGCGGACCGGGCCCGACGATGACCGGCCGCCGCTGGTCACCACGTCGGCGGTGGATCCGCTTCGGTGCCGCTGGGCGTCCGCCCCGTGCCGTTTCGATGGGCGCCGCTGGTGTGCCCCGGTGGTCGACCGGGCGGCGGTGGCCGCGCGCTCACCCGAGGTGGCCGCCTGGCTGGATCGTCGCCGACGACCCAAGCTCCTGGTAGCCACCCAGACCGCCATCCTGGAAGTTGTGGTCGATCCGGTAGGCGACCTGGTGCCGCTCACGCCGCTGATTGTCGTCGAGCCCGAGGTAGACGACCTGTGGCACCTGGCGGCGACCCTCAGCGCTCCGGTTACTGCCGCCCGCGCGGCACGTCGCTCGGTCGGGGCTGCCCGGACCGCTGGCCGGATCAAGCTGTCGGCTGGCCAGGTAGCGGCCCTGCCGCTCCCGACGGACCGGGGAGCGTGGGACACCGGAGCCCAGATGGCCGAAAGGTTGCACGATCTCGGGGCCGGCGCCCCGGCGGAGGCCTGGTTGGCTTTCGGCGACGCCATGGGTCGGGCATACGGCGTGCACGACGAGGGCCTCGTTTCGTGGTGGTGGGGCCGCCATCCGGCCCGGCGGGACGCTTGATCCGAGGCGTTTGAACACCTGATCTGGGGCGGTTGCGCTCCTGGTCGGATGAGGTACCGAAATTCGCCCTGCCGGACGGTGGCTGCGAGGGCCTACACTGTTCTGACAGACATCACGAGTGGCCCGGTTCGCCGGGTCCGGCAACCTGGGACGGACACCCAAGGTGCTCGCTCACCGGCAACGGTGGGGATGTGGCCCGGAAGGGCAACGAAGTGTCCGCCGGCGGGCCTCCGGGTTCCGCTGTCGGCGCAGAGCGCTGGAGTCCTCCCGGTCAGGAGACCGACTTCATGACGCACGAACGGGTGAGCGGTGACGGGACCTCCGTCGACCAGCCCCGTCATCCGCGCGCCTACACGTCGGACCTGCCGGTCACCGGGGCCTGGCTGCCAGGCGATCCGGTGGGGAACCGACAGTTCACCCCGGTGGGCTCCGGTCGCCCCTTCGTCCTAGAGGGCGGTGGCGTCCTGTCCGACGTCACCATGGCGTTCGAGACGTGGGGGGAGCTCTCGCCAGCGGTCGACAACGCCATCCTGGTCTGCCATGCCCTGACCGGCGACAGCCATGCCTACGGAGAGGTCGGTGACGGCCACGCGACCGAGGGCTGGTGGAACGGCATCATCGGACCCGGTTGTGGAATCGATACCGACCGTCACTTCGTGGTTTGCGTGAACTCGCTGGGTGGATGCCAGGGGTCCACCGGACCGTCCTCGATCAACCCGGCGACCGGCGTCCCCTACGGTTCGTCTTTTCCCACGGTGACGACCCGTGACATCGTCCGATGTCAGGCCGCGGTGGCCGACCACCTGGGCATCGACCGGTGGCTGGCCGTCGTCGGGGGGTCCATGGGTGGCATGCAGGTCCTGGAGTGGGGCGTGATGTTTCCCCACCGAGTCCGGACTATCGCCCCCATCGCCACCACCCTGGAGGCCACCGCCCAGCAGGTGGCGTGGAGCGCCGTGGGGCGCACCGCTCTGGCCCTCGATCCCCGTTTCCGGGGCGGCGACTACTACGACGCCAAACCGGGTGACGGCCCGTTCGCCGGACTGGCCATTGCCCGGTCGGTGGCCCAGATCACCTACCGCAGCGCCGAGGTGTTCGACGACCGGTTCGCCCGCGATCTCGTGGACCCCCGGGCGTTGTTCGGCCAGTGGGACCGGTTCCAGGTCGAGTCCTACCTCGACTACCACGGAGAGAAGCTGGTACGTCGATTCGACGCCAACAGCTACCTGGTGCTCAACCGCACCATGGACCTGCATGACCTGGCCCGAGACCGGGGCAGCATGGAGTTAGCGGTGCAACGCATGGCCGGGCTGCCGGCGCTGACCCTGAGCATCAGCTCCGACGTTCTGTACCCACTTCCACAGCAGGAGGCCATCCGGGACGCCATTCGGGCGGCCGGGGGTCGCTGCGACCACCACGTGATCAAGAGCCCGGACGGGCACGACGGCTTCCTGCTGGCCACTCGCGAGGTCGGGTCGTACCTGGCGGACTTCCTCCAGGAGGTGGAGAGCTCATGACCGAACCACGCCACGACGAAGGGCCGGAGGTCCGGCCCGAGACGACGGCCATCCTGGCCGGACGGGCCGCCGCCGACCGGTCGCTGGCCCCCGTCCTGTACCCCACGTCGACCTTCGAGTTCGACACGGTGGAGCAGGGCCGCGACCTGGCCACGGCGCTGGCCCCGGAACGGTTCTACAGCCGGTACGGGAACCCCACGGTCCGCGCCTTCGAAGACACCATCGCCGAGTTAGAGGGCGGGGAGGCCGCCCGGGCTTTCGCCTCGGGCATGGGAGCAATCAGCACCGTGGTGCTGGCCGTCTGCTCGTCCGGCGACCACATCGTGACCCAGCGCCAGCTGTACGCCGGGACCCAACTGTTCTTCCAGACGGCCTGTCCTCGGCTGGGCATCGACGTGACCTTCGTGGACGGGACCGATCCGGAGGCGTTCGCCGCCGCCGTGGTTCCCGGTAGGACGATGCTGGTGTTCGCCGAGACGCCAGCCAACCCGCGGTTGGACCTGGTGGACCTCGACGCCCTGGGAGCTATCGGTAACGCCTTGACGGTGGTCGACTCCACGTTCGCTACCCCGCTCGGGCAGACCCCGCTGGCCCACGGGGTGGACCTGGTCCTCCACTCGGCCACCAAGGGAATCGTCGGCCACAACGACGCCACTCTGGGCGTAGTGGCCGGCTCTGACGACCTGCTGGCCTGGCTGTGGGGGTTCGCGGTGCTCCACGGGGCCAACGCTTCGCCCTACGACGCCTACAACGCCCACCGGGGCGTGCGGACGCTAGACGTCCGGTTGCGGGCCCAGGCCGAGACGGCCCAGCGCTTGGCCGACTTCCTCGAGAGCCACGGGGCCGTCGCCGAGGTGCGCTATCCGGGGCTGGCTTCCCATCCCCAGCACGACCTGGCCGTCCGCCAGATGCGATCCATGGGTGGGCTGCTGACCTTTGACCTGGCTGGGGGGATCGACGCCGGACAGCGGTTCGTGGAGGCCACCGCGATCGCCCGTCAGGCCACCTCCCTTGGTGGTCCGGAGACGCTGGTTTGCCACTCGGCCACCAGTACCCATGTCGGCCTGACCCCGGAGGAGTTGGCGGCGTCGGGAATCGGCGAGGGGACGGTCCGGGTGTCGTGCGGTTTGGAGCACGTCGACGACCTGCTGGACGACTTCAGTCGGGGCCTCGAGGCCACTACCGGCTGACTGGCGTCCACCGACCGCCCCGTGCCGGAGATCCTGGAGGTCGAGGCCTACCGTCGCTTGGCCGAGAGGGTGGTCGGACGGACCATCTCGGCTGTCGAGGCGCCCGATGCCTGGTTCGTGAAGGGCGGCGCCACCCCCGAGGCCGTGGCTGTCGCGTTGGTGAACCGCCGAATCACGGCGTCGCGTCGGCACGGCAAGGTGCTGCTCCTGGATTCGGGCGGGCCGACCCTCGGGCTGCGGTTCGGTATGACGGGCCGCCTGCTGGTCGACGGCGAGGCAGCCATCCGATACCTGCAATGGGGAGGTCGACGGTCCGATCCGTCGTGGGTGCGGTTCGGCCTGCGGTTCCGGGGCGGGGGGCGCCTGTGGATTGATGACCCGCGCCGCCTGGGTGGCGTGGAGTTGGAACCCGACGTGGGAGGTCTCGGCCCTGACGCCTGGACGGCCACGACAGCGGAGTTCGAGCAGGCGCTGGCTGGTGGGCGGGGGCCGTTGAAGGCACGGTTGCTGGACCAGGCCCGCCTGGCCGGCCTGGGGAACCTCCTGGTCGACGAGGTCCTGTGGCGGGCCGACCTGTCACCTCACCGGCCAGCGGGATTACTGGACACCGACGAGGTCCGCCGGCTCCGCCGGGTAGTTCGACGGGTGCTGGACCAGATGGACCGGCGGGGCGGCTCCCACACCGGGGACCTGTTCGACGCCCGGAGGCCGGGTGGCGTCTGCCCACGTGACGGTACCGGCCTGCGCCGGGCCACGGTCGGCGGACGAACGACATGGTGGTGTCCGGCCCACCAGGGTTGAGCTTCCCAACTACCATCACGTCCCGGAGTAGGGGGCAGCCCGTGACGCAGAGGCGTTGGACGACCACGAGATCGCCACGTGCCGGCCTGGCCGCCGTGGTGCTGGCCGGCGGGATGCTGGTGGGTCTAGCCGGGCCGGCTTTCGCCCAGGTCACGACCGTCGAGACGGTTCCGCCGGAGGTCGACGAGGACGGTCGGACGGCGGGAGACCGCATCGATCGGATCGTGGTCACGCTGCGGGTGCTGGCCGGTGTCGTCCTGGTGGGGACCGCCGCCTACTGGTGGCGGACCAGGCCTGTCAACCGTCAGCCCCTGACTGTCGCTGACGACCTGGAACTAGAGGGCGAGGACCGCGAGGACCGGATGCCGACCATCGAACCCCCGGACGAGGTCGAGGAGGTCACGCTGCTCCCGGCTGTCGGACCGGTCGTAGCGTCGTCCGAGTCTCTTGAGGAGGGCTGAGCTGTGTCTAAGCCGGAACTAGATCTGGACGCCATGGTGCAGCGGTTCCGAGAACGCGCCGCTGCCGTGCGGACTCGGACCCTGCCACCGGTGGGCGGCGAGGAGCGTCAACGGTTCATTGACCAGGCCCAGGCCGACTTCCAAGACTTCGCCATCATCGGTGACGCTGAGGCCACCCTGGACGATGGGATCCTGACCCTCCGCATCGACCTCAGCGAGGGATCTGAGGGCTGATCCCCGCCGACCCGTGAACGCTAAACG
>JAKURV010000018.1 GCA_022452035.1 Acidimicrobiales bacterium
CACCTGGCAGCAGGAGAAGATGCGGGTCGACGACGCCGTCGGGGCGGTCGCCGTCCACGGCTGGACCGGTTTCCTGGGTGTTCTGCTCATGGGCATCTTTGCCAGCGGCTACCCCGCCGCCTCCGGCGCCGGAAACCAGGTCGATGTCACCATCCTCGGCCAGCTAGTCGGCATCGCTGCTCTGCTGCCCTTGGCCTTCCTCTCCGGTTACATCATCTCGTGGTTGCTGAAGCAGGGGAACCTGCTCCGCGTACCACCTGAGGTCGAGCTCGAAGGTCTCGACGTCGCCGAGTTTGGTGGCGATTTCTATCCGGACTTCGGCGCTAGCGACGAGGTCATTGTGGAAGCCGATGGCAGCGAAGTATCGGCAGGACCGGTGCTCGCCCAAGCGGCCAATCAACTCATCCGCGGTTGATCGATGCTTGAACTCATTGGGGCCATCGCACTGATGTACGCCGTCGTCTTGGCGGCGGGCATCTGGGCGACCCGTAAGTCGAAGGCCCTACGTGAGTTGGCAGAGAACGACATCGAAAATTCAATTTGAGAAGGAGTGTGAACCTATATGGACACCTTTCCCTACGCCGATTGGGCTGAGGCACTCGAAGCGAATGGTGCGATCTATACCTGGGCCGACAACGAGAGCGCGATCTTCGTGCTCACGGCCCTGGGGATTGCAGCGTTCGTGCTGAGCCTCGTCCACATCATGAGGAGTGAGGATCGGAACCTCAACCACGCGGCCGCTCGTTTGGCCGCCAAGAGTGCACCGAGTGCACCGAGTGCACCGATGGGAGGTGAGTGAGATGGCCGGTAAGCAGGTCGAGTTTCCTGAGAACCACACGCATAAGAAGAGTTATGAGCGTGGGATGCTGCTCTTCAGCCTTGCGTGCATCGTGTTTGTCATCATCGCCGTGAACGTCGTCAGTGGCCCCACGTGCGATCCCGACGTGACCTGGGCGATGTCCTGCTAACTCCAGGCGAACAGTAGAAGAAGTAGAAGAAGCAGTTAGATGCCGGCGGCGGTGCGCCTCCGAGTTGCGGAGGTCGCCGCCGCCGTCATCGTCATCTCGGTGTTTTTGCCCTGGGTGGTCGAGGACGGACGGACCCTGCGGGGCGTTCAGGTCGGCCAGGGGCAGTTAGTTGTCCTTACGGCGGTGGCAACCATCGTGCTGATCCGTCTTCGTAAGCGCCTGTCGTGGTTTGCGGCTGGCTTTTCGGCAGCTGTGCTGTGGCGGCAGTTGTTCGACGGAGCTGACGGCCTTCGAAGCCTGGGCCCCCTGTTGGGGGCTTTGGCGGCAACGACGGCTGTCGTCTTCCTGGTGTGGCACCTGCTGGCCGAGATCCGAGAGAACGCTGAGAGGTGAGTCCGGCGTGCCGCCCGAGGGCGGTCGCATGACCCCCGGTTCCTACGACGTCGTGGTGGTCGGGGCAGGCATGCTCGGTGCTTCGGCCGCCCGACACCTAGCCGATGGCGGATGCGCTGTGGCCTTGGTCGGTGAGGCTGAGCCGGACGACCCCAAGGTGCACGACGGCGTTTTCGCCAGCCATCACGACATCGGCCGGGTCAGCCGGACCATCGATCCCGATCCCGTCCGGGCTTGGCTGGGGTACCGAGCGGTCGCCCAGTTCGCCGACCTCGCGGCACGTACCGGGATCCGGGCCGTTTACGGGGTCGGACACCTCTGGGTAGAGGCCGCTGATGGCCTGGAGGCCCTGGTCGCCGCCGACCGCCGGTTCTCGCTGGGCTGCATCCGTCGGAGCGCTGCGGACACCATGGCCGCCATCCCCTACCTCTCCCTGCCCGCGGAACTAGACACCCTGTGGGAGCCGCCCCCGGCCGGGTGGGTGGATCCGCGGGCCTACGTGCGGTCCGAGAAGGCAGCGCTCGAGGGCGCCGGGGCGACAGTCCTGGACACCCTGGTCGGCTCGGTGGTTTCGGTCGACGGGGCCGTGGAAGTCCGGACTGAATCCGAAACAGTGGTCGGCAACCGCGTGCTGTTGGCCACCGGGGCCTTCTCGGGCTTCGGCGAGACGCCGGCGGCCGGGTTGGACGTCGAGTACGCCCTCCACACCCAGCGGTATCTCCAGTTGGACGACGACGAGGCGTCTCGTCTGGCCGGCATGCCGAGCATCATCGCCAAGAGCCCTGATCCAGAAGAGGACTTCTACCTCACCCCGCCGACCGTCGACCCCCGGGGCCGGACTGTCCTGAAGGTCGGCAAACCCCAGGACGACCACGTGCGGGCGTCGGCGACCGATCTGGCGGCCTGGTATCGGACCGACGGCGACCCAGCATTTGCTAGCCGCCTTGACCGGACGATCGGTGGCCTCCTTCCCGGCTTACGGTGGCTCGACCGGTGGACGACCTCGTGTGTCACCGCCTACACGCCGACCGGGCACCCAATGATCGACGCGTTGGACGACCGGGTCTTCTGCTGCATCGGCGGCAACGGCTACGCGGCCAAGTGCGCTCCTGCCCTCGGCGAGTTGGCTGCAGGAATGCTGCTCGGAAACTCCTGGCCGAGCGAGGTCGACCGGGACCTCTTCCGGGCCTCCTTCGCAGCCTGAGGACCTAGACCGTTAAACGGTTGAGGTCCTCAGAATCAGGCCCGTACTCTCTCCTTATCCGGGTCGTAGTGCGGGAACCGCACCACGGTGGCCGGGAGGCGCTTCTGGTGGCCGTCCATCTTCCCTACCTCCACAGCGGTGCCGATCTCAGCGTGCTCCACGGCCATCCGACACAGGGCGATGTTCTTACCGAGTATGGGGGAGCGGGTCCCGCTGGTGATCGTGCCCACTTGCTGGCGGCCGACCATGACCATGTCGCCGTTACCGGCCGGATCATCGCCGGACAACTCCAAGCCGACCAGGGTCCGCTGGGGGTGTTCCTTGCCGCGGACCAGGGCATCGCGACCGATGAAGTCGTCCTCCTTGGTCTTGAGTGGCACGGTGAAGCCGATGCCGGCCTCGAACGGGTTGGTCTGATCGCAGAACTCGTAGCCGGCGAAAATCAGGCCGGCCTCGATCCGCAGCATGTCCAGGGCTTCCAGCCCGAGAGGGGTCAGGCCCTTTGGCTGGCCGATGGCCCAGATGGCGTCCCACACCGTCTCGGCGTCTGACGGGTGACAGAACACCTCGAAACCCAGCTCGCCGGTGTAGCCGGTACGCGACACCACGATCGGGACACCGTGCTCGTCTCCGATACGGGCCACCGACAGCCGGAACCAACCAAGTTCCTCAATCGTTGGTTGGTCGGGTCGGGTCCAGACCACCTCGGACAGGATCTCCCGGCTGAGAGGTCCCTGAACCTGCACGTTGTGGAGCTGGTCGGTGGAGTCCCGGACCCAGGCGTGGAGGCCGAGTTCTTTCGCCTGTTTGCGCAACCACAGGCCGCTGGCGTCCGAGCCGCCGATCCACCGGAAGTTGTCCTGGCCCAGGCGGTACACCGTTCCGTCGTCGATCATGCCGCCGGTGTCGTAGCACATGGCCGTATAAACAACCTGGCCGATGGCCAGCTTCCGGATATTGCGGGTCACACAGGTCTGAAGCAGGATTTCGGCATCGGGTCCGAGGACCTCGTACTTGCGGAGTGGAGACAGGTCGATGATCCCGGCCTTCTGGCGGGTGGCCCAGTACTCGTCGATGGCTCCGTGCCCGGTGTAGCTGTTAGCCAGCCAATAGCCGGCGTACTCGGTGAAGTTCCGGGTCAGCGCAGAGGTCCGGGAGTGGAAGCCGGTCTCCTTGGTCAGTTCGGGGTCGGCATCGGTAGACATGCGAAAGGCCGTCGCTTTCTTGAAGGTGTTGGTCGCCGGATAGACGCGGAGATGTATGTCGGTGGGTTGCCAGCCGTTGGCGGCGTCGATATCGCACGGACAGGCCGACGAGACGCAAACCAGGTCGGTCAGCGCCCGCAACAGGACGTAGTCGCCGGGACGTGACCAGGGCTCCTCGAAGTACATCTGGTTCGCGTCGTCAAGGTTGGTGTTGTAGAAAAAGTTGATGGCCTCCCAGCCGCGCCGGGGAGCGATGTCGTAGGGCGCCAGGACCCGGTTGAAGTTGTCGCTGCAGTTGATGTGACCCGGGTAGCCCATGTCCTCGTAGTACTTGGCGTTACACGCAGTGTTGAAGGTGTCGTGGCGGCCCACGGTGTCATGGACAACCTCCACCATGGGTTGGAAGTCCAGTGTGTAGTACTTGGCGTAGAGGCCTGGCATGGGGTAACTCGCGCCCATCAGGCTGCGGGTGATGGTGGCGTCCAGCGCCGCCTCCACGCCACCATCCAGTCGGGTGGCGTCGAAGCACTGGAAGTCGGAGCACTCCCTGCCCTCCACGTCGATGATCTGGATGAACTCACCGGCCTTCACCTCGTAGGTCCGGGCGGTGGCAGCAGGCACCCGCAGGTCCTGGTTCTGGTCGGCCAGGGGAGTAGGGAGGACCTCCAGGCCGGGTGCCGGGGGAGCGGTCCGGTGGACGAACGTGATGACGTCGGTCGGCGGGTTCTGCTCGTCGGGCGACATCTTTGAGCCGGGTACACCGATTACACAGACCACGTCGGCCGACGCGGTCAACCATGCCGTTTCCGCAGCCGGGGAATCGGGGGCGAACAGGTGGACCGCGGTAGCCGAGCCCAGATCGATCCCCTTTACGGCAAGGGCGTCGGCCACCCGCTGAGCGTCGTGCTGGTTTCCGGACAGGATCGCCGCGATGCCGGTCGCCGGAGCGCCCGACGACTCGCCGAGTAGACCTGGGTCGGAGTTCCCGTTGCGGTCGAAGGCTGCCACCTCGACTGGTTGACAGCCCTCGGGGTCGATGACTTCCAGGCGGTCGCCGGGCCCGAGCAGTACCGCGGTGACGGCCCCTCCGGTGATCCGGTAGCGCTCGATACCGGGCTCGAAGTTGGCCATTCCCGGCATGAGCAGGCGGGGCCCCTCGGCCACCGTGATCGTCATCCTCGCCCCCATCTCGTCGCCCGTTTTGGGCGGGTTGCGACCCGATCTTCGCACCGGGACGGACCGCTGACCAGCGCTTCCAGAGGGGACCACCCCTGTGTGTGGAGGCAGTTTCCTACGGAGAAAGATTTCACTGGCAGTGAGTGTAGTTGATCGGTATGGTGTGCGGGTTAGGGATGCGTGGCCCCGGACATAACGCAGCTGCAATAACCGCCACGTGCAACGCACCGAACGATGCCAGGGGGAGACTAATGACCGACATCCAGGCCTTCATCGAGGCTGAGGGGCGCGCCGAGCAGGTCGCCGAGGTCCAGAAGCGGATCGAGGCGGAGGGCATCCAGTACCTGTACTGCCAGTTCGTGTCCGTCACCGGGCGCATCATGGGCAAGGGCATCCCAGCCAAGCATTTCGGCACCATCGCCAACAAGGGCTTCCAACTGGTCTACGGATCCACAGCCAACCTGTTCGTCGATCGGCACGGGGAATACATCGGCTACGGCCCGGAGTCACGCGAGCTGGTCGGCGTAGCCGAGGTCGACACCTTCATGAAGCTTCCTTGGGACCCCAAGACGGCCCGGGTTTTCTGCACTCTGTTCCGGGGTCGTGAGGAAGAGGTCGACGGCGGCATGTTCCTCACGTCGGACTGCCGTGGCAACCTGCACCGCATCCACAAGGCCTTCGAGGAGAAGACCGGCCTTCATCTGCGTGCCGGGACCGAGCCGGAGATGATGTGGCTCAAGGCCGACGCCGATGGCAAGCCCACCGTGGAGGGCATGACCAAGCCGAACTGCTACCACATCGACCAGTTTGCCGAGCTCCAGCCGCTCATTCACAAGGTGGTCGAGTACAGCGAGGCCATGGGACTGGACATGATCCAGGGTGACCACGAGGACGCTCCGGGTCAGCTCGAACTCAATTTCAACTTCGACCGGGCCGACCTTACGGCCGACCGGCTCACCACCTACCGCCAGATCTGCAAGCAGGTCGGTCGCGAGATGGGTGCCTTCCCGTGCTTCATGCCCAAGCCCTTCATGGGCGTGTCGGCCAACGGCTGCCACCACAACATCTCCCTGTGGACCGGCGAACCCGACGAGGGTGGCGAGAACAAGTTCATGCCCGAAGGCGATAACCCGCAGATCCCCGGTGAGATCGGAATGAAGGCCATCGGCGGGATCATGGAGCACCTCGATGCGCTGACCTGCCTGGGCTCACCGACCGTCAACTCGTATCGGCGCCTCTGGGACACCGGCTTCTGGGCACCCGTCTATGCCGACTGGGGCTTCCAGAACCGCACCACTGCCCTCCGGATCAGCGCGCCGGGACGGTTCGAGTACCGGTCCGTGGACTCGGCGGTCAACCCCTACCTGTCCTTTGCGGGTCTCCTCAAGGCCATGGAGGACGGGCTGGATCGCAACCTGGATCCTGGCCCGCCCGAGGAGCGCAACATCTACGAGGCCATGGAAGAAGGCAAGGAAGTCAAGAAGATCCCGATGCACCTTGGTGAGGCCCTGGATGCTCTGAGGGCCGACGAGGTTATAAAGAGCGCTCTTCCCAATGAGATGTTCAAGGTCTTCGAGCACTACAAGCGCGACGAGTGGGAGCGCTTCATGCACACCGTGACTGACTGGGACGTCGAGGAGTATCTCGACATTCTCCCGTAGCCCACGACCCGCGTCCCAGAGATCACACGACCCGCGTCCCAGAGAGGACCCGCGTCCCAGAGAGCAGGAGACACCACATGTGCGGCATTGCCGGCATCATCCATCGTGACGGCCCGTCTGACATCGGCGACGAGCTCACCGCGATGCTCAACTCCATGAAGCACCGGGGCCCCGACTCCACGGGCTACGCCATTTACGGACCACCCGACGAAATGGTCGTCGTGCGGTTCATGCTGGCCGAGCCGAACGACTACACGGGATTCGGCATGGAGGAGAAGCTGGAGCGCAACCGGGCTGAGGTCGAGTCCAGGCTGGCCAAGATCGGCGCCGACCTGGCCACCATCCAGAACGAGACCGGCTACGCCTTCCGAGCCACCATCCGATACGGGGGCGACCTCAAGCCGCTGGCCGATTACCTGGAAGATATCGACGGCTGCAAGGTGCTCTCGCTGGGTAACTCCCTAGAGATCATCAAGGACCTGGGCGACGCCAACACGGTGCACGAGCAGTATGGGCTGGCGAACATGCCGGGCACGCACGGCATCGGGCACGTTCGCATGGCTACCGAGTCCGACGTTGATCTGGCCAGTGCCCACCCCTACTGGGCCTACCCGTTCGCCGACGTGGCGGTCGTGCACAATGGCCAGCTCACCAACTACCACGTGTGGCGGCGTCGTCTCGAGCGGATGGGTCACCGGTTCCAGTCCGAGTGCGATTCCGAGATCATCGCCGTGTACCTGGCTCAGCACCTCGAGGACGGCCTGCCGCTCGAGACAGCCATGAAGCACAGCCTCGACGATTTCGACGGCGTATTTACATACCTGGTTGCCACCGGCAGCGAGCTGGGCATCGCTAAGGACGAGATGGCTGCCAAGCCGCTGGTGCTCATGGAGTCCGACAATCTGGTGGCGATGGCCTCCGAGGAGATTGCCATCCGGGCGCTCGTCGGAACCGAGGTGGAGACCAGGGATCCGTTCGAGCGGGAGGTGCTGACGTGGCAGGTCTGAACACCAAGAGCGGCGTCGTCTACGACGCTCGCGGCCTCGTCGAACCAGATCCTGAGCCACCCCTGACGGCTGAGATCGATGGCGACAGCGCCGTAATCGATGCCACCGACCTCACGACCCGCAAGATCAACCTGGAGTTGAAGCGCGTCGTCTACGACGAGGGCGTCAACAACGTCACCATCGTGAACCCGGGCTCCAAGCACTCGCTTGGCGTGGGAATCCTCAAGCGGTGCAACATCACCTTCGAGGGCAGCCCCGGCTGGTACGCCTGTGGCCTGATCGACGGACCGGAGGTCCAGATCAACGGCCGTGTCGGGTGGTCGCTAGCTGAGAACATGATGTCCGGCTCTGTCGTAGTCGAGGGCCCGGCCGGCTCCCTGACCGGTGCCGCGCTGCGCGGCGGCGACCTGGTGATCAAGGGAAATGTGGGTGCCCGAACCGGCATCGACCAGAAAGGCGGCACGATCATTGCCCTGGGGAGCGCTGGCATCAACACCGGCTTCATGATGCAGCGTGGTCGGCAGATTATCTGCGGGGACGTCAACGACGGCCTGGGCGACTCGATGTACGACGGCGTGATCTACGTGGGCGGCAAGATCGCTTCGCTGGGCGTGGATTGCGTGCCTGGCGAGATGAACGACGAGGACCAGGAGTTCATCAACCGCAAGTTCGAGATCTACGACCTTGGCTCCCCTCCGGAACTGCAGAAGTTCGAGTGCGGCAAGGTGCTCCACAACTACGACGCGCTGGAGCCTTCCGAGCGCAAGCTCGTGCTCTAGGAGGAGACGACGATGCCAGAAGCAAACGACATCAAAGGCGCGGATACCCCGCCGGTCGACACCAACTCCGCCACCGACGTCATCGGAAAGAGCAAGATCTTCACGCCGGAGGTCATTAACGACATCCACGTGAAGGCCGAGCTGGGCCGGTACCGGATGCGTGGGTTTTCGTTGTTCAAGAAGATCCCGCACTGGGACGAGCTGGTGTTCCTTCCGGGAACTTTGACCCGCTTCGTGATCGAGGGCTACCGGGAGAAGTGCGAGACCAAGACGGTTCTTGGTGCACGGTTCGCCAACAAGCCGCTCGAACTCGACATCCCCGTCTACATCACTGGCATGAGTTTCGGCGCCCTGTCGATCGAGGCGAAGATGGCCCTGGCCAAGGGCGCCTCGATGGCCGGAACCGCCACCTGCTCGGGTGAGGGCGGCATGATCCCACCGGAACGGGACCTGTCGACGAAGTGGTTCTACCAGGTCATCCAGAGCCGTTACGGCTTCAACCCGCACCACCTCATGCTGGCCGACGCGGTGGAGTTCTTCATCGGGCAGGGTTGCAAGGTGGGCCTGGGTGGCCACCTCATGGGCCAGAAGGTCACTGAGCAGGTGGCCGAGATGCGCTCGCTACCCGCTGGCATCGACCAGAGGTCACCGGCCCGCCACCCGGACTGGATCGGCCCCGACGACCTGTCGCTAAAGATCCAGGAGATACGGGAGGCCACTAACTACCAGATCCCGATCCAACTGAAGTTGGGCTCGGCTCGGGTCTACGACGACGTCCGGATGGCCGCCAAGTGCGGTCCGGACACCATCTACCTGGATGGAGCCGAGGGTGGAACCGGCGCCGGCCCGCACCTCGCTACCGAGGAGACGGGTATCCCGCTGATGGCAGCAATCCCCGAGGCCCGACGGGCGCTTGAGGACGTCGGCCTGGCCGATGAGGTCGACCTCGTGGTGGCCGGCGGCATTCGCAACGGCGGTGACGTGGCCAAGTGCCTGGCGCTGGGCGCCAAGGCCGTGGCCCTGGGCACCGCCGCCCTGATGGCGCTGAACTGCAACAAGCACATTGAGGGTGTGACCGACTACGAGGGCACTATCGGCGTGCCGGCCGGCGAGTGCTACCACTGCCACACCGGCCGCTGCCCGGTGGGCGTTGCCACACAGGACGTGGAGTTGCGGGCGCGACTCGACGTCGACGAGGCGGCACTGCGGGTCTACAACTTCCTCCACACGCTGACCATGGAGGTCCAGTTGCTGGCTCGTGCCTGCGGCAAGACAAACATCCACAGCTTGGAGCCGGAGGACCTTGCGGCCCTGACCCACGAGGCGGCGGCCATGGCCAAGGTGCCACTAGCCGGTACTACCTACATCCCAGGTGTCAGCGAGGAGCGGGCGCTGGCGGAGATGAAGGATTTGATGGCCAAACAGGTCGCGAACCAGGGGAGCTGAAGGACATGAGTGACAAGCGCAGCGTCGCCATCGACGCCGAACAGCTGGCCGGCAAGCGGTTCGAGTACCAGGAAGACATTTCTCTCGTCGAGGACCTCGACCTGATGGAGTTGACTCCCGGCAAGGACCTCAACTGGCTGGAGGACATCCACCTCCTAGAGGAGGACAACACCCCCGCCGTGTTCGATCGCAACTCCAACTCGTTCCTCAAGATCTACTTCAACATCCCGGAGGGCCGCGAGGACGAGATCGCCCGCAAGGTGCTGATGAAGCACCTCATCTCGGGCAACTCCTACGGCATCCAGCTAAAGGAGAAGCACTGCAAGTTTCACCAAGTCGAGCTTGGCCCATGGGTGGCCGACTCCAAGTCGGTCGGCGACAATTACCAGCCCCCAGTGCTCGAGGGCTGGGAAGCCCCTGCCCACTAACCCAAGCCCTGAGAGAGTCTCCGGTCCGGGCCTGTCGCCACGTTGTCGGTGGGCCCGGTCGTGTTCTCGACCGAACAAACGTCAACCGGCCTGCGGGCCGCCGAATAACAGGAGTGCCCCATGAGCACGTCCGACACGCTTCCTAAGTCGATCCGGTATTGCATCATCGGTGCCGGCATCCACGGCCTGTCCACCGCCTGGCACCTGGCCCGCGAGCTCAAGGCCCGCGGCACTGGTGACGGCAGCGACATCGTCGTCATCGAGAAGTCTGAAGCGGGTGCCGGCCCCTCGGGCATCGCCTGCGGCGTGGTTCGCAACAACTATTTCCAGCCCGCCATGCGGGAGCTGATGGCCCACTCAGTTGAGGTCTGGGAGGCCAACGCCGAGGCGTTTGAATACCACCCGGTCGGCTACCTGCAGATTTCCTACGACGAGATGCGCGACGACGTGGTCACTATCCACGAGCAGCAACAGGCCATTGGGTACGAGTCGGTGTTTATCGACGGGGAGGCCGAAACCCACGCTTACATGAAGGGCATCTTCGACGACTGGCGGGCCACCGGCGTCACCAGCGTGTTACATGAGAAGAAGGGTGGCTACGCCCACAACATGGCCACCGTCAACGGCCTCTTGGCCAAGGTGGAGGCCGAGGGCGTAAGCGTGGTTGCCGGAACTTTGGTCACCGAGTTGGTGGTTGACGGCGGTGCCGTCACCCACGTGGTTACCCGCCAGGGAACCGAGTCGGCGACGATCGCCGTCGACCATGTCGTGGCGGCCGCCGGCCCGTGGGTCCCCAAGTTGTGGGAGATGCTGGACCTCCCCGACACCACCGACATCGTGGTGGGCGACCGGACGTTCACTGAGCCGACGTGGAAGTTCTGGGCCCTCCAGGAGGGCACGCTGGGTGTCGACCCCGGTTACCTGATGAACAACGACGGCGACATGCCGCCGGTAGTTCACGTGGACGCTGATGCCACGCTGTGCGACGAGGACGGCAACGTGCTGGTCGAGGGCAAGTGGGGCATCTACTACAAGCCGGACTTCAACTTCGGCGGCGTGCAGGGTGGCTACATGCCCTACCGGGTCGAGAAGCCCTGGCGCGAGGTCGCCATCGACCCCTACGGCCCGGCCAGTCCTGACTTCATCGTGGGCGAGGACTTCCGGGCTGTCTGGGCCGCAGCGTTGTCCCACTGCCAGGAACGGTTCGAGGGCAAGGCCAGCCTGATGAGTCATGCCCCGTCAGGCGGTATCGGTGCTTTCACGCCGGACAGCTTTCCCGTGTTCGACACCTTCTGTGACAACGTCTACGTGATCGCCGACTCGAACCATGGGTTCAAGATGGTGGGTGTGGGTGCCTTGGTGGCCCGGGAACTCTGTGGCGACACGCAGGGTCTACTAGAGCCATTCCGCTACAGCAGGTACGCCCTAGGCAAACTCCACCCGGAGAGCAACTCGCCCTATCCCTGGAGTTAGGTCATAGCGGACCTCCGGGGCCGCCCAAGTGTCGACCGGCGGTCGGGCTTGTGCCCGGCCACCGTCGCGTCCGGGGCCCGTACGTTCAGCCGCCGCCCTCCGGGGCCTCGTCCAGGAGGTAGGTCGCCATGGAGTCGTCCATCGCCTCCATCCACGGAGTGTGGTGGATCGGTGCCTCCGTGCCGGTCAGCGTTGACGGAAAGCCGAGGTTGCGGTAGCCCATGATGTCGGCGTTCTTGTGGCCCTTCCACTCCTTGAACATCCGGTTCACCTCGCCGATGTTGAAGTCGGGGTAGTCGGTGGCATCGACCAGTTCCTGCGTGTAGTCGCCCTGGAAGTCGATCTCTTCGTAGGCGGTCTCCAGGGCCTCCTCGCGCTCGAGCCACCTGGAGCTGTCGGCCGCCATCTCGGCAGCTGACGGCAACTCGATGCGTCCCAGCATCACATCTCGGGCCCACCAGGCCTGAGCGTCGAACATATTGAACGTGTAGTACTGGTCCTGCATCCCTAGGTAGAAGAGTTTTGGGTTCCGCTCCCAGGCCACTCCCTTGTAGAGCCCGGGCGTCCAAAGGCGGTTCTTCGTCTCAAGGCGAAGGTCGTCGGGCATGAACGGGAAGTGATGCAAGTAGCCGGTACACAGGATGATGGCCTGCACATCTCGGGTCTGGCCGTCGACGAAGTGGGCGGTGTTGCCGTCCACGTGGGTCAGGATCGGAAACTCTTCCCAGTTGTCCGGCCAGTCGAAGCCCATCGTGCCGGCGCGTGATGTGCAGTAGATGTTTCTAGCGCCGTACTTGTGGCACTGGGACCCGATGTCCTCGGCTGAATAACTGGCTCCCATGATGAGGATGTCCTTGCCGGCGAACTCCACGGCATCTCGGAAGTCGTGGGCGTGCAGGATCCGCCCCAGGAACTTCTCGAATCCCGGGTAGTGGGGCACGTTGGGTACCGAGAAATGTCCAGTGGCCACGACGACGTAATCAAACTCCTCGGAGCTGACGGTGCCGACCTTTAGGTCATGGGCGGTCACCGTGAACTGGCCGGTCGCGTCGTCGTAGGACACGTCGCGAACCGGGGTCCGGAACCGGATCTGGTCGCGGACCTTGCTCTTCTCGACGCGCCCCTTGATGTAGTCCCAGAGGACTTCCCGCGGCGGATAGGAGGCGATGGGCTTCCCGAAGTGCTCCTCGAAGCCATAGTCGGCGAACTCCAGGCACTCCTTCGGACCGTTAGACCACAGGTACCTGTACATCGAGCCGTGGACGGGCTCGCCGTACTCGTCGACCCCGGTGCGCCACGTGTAGTTCCACAGGCCGCCCCAGTCTTCCTGCTTCTCGTAGCACACCAGATCGGGGATCTCGGTCCCGTCGGCCGCCGCCGAGGCAAAGGCCCGCAACTGAGCCAGGCCGCTCGGGCCCGCGCCGAGGATGGCCACTCTGGTCATGTCGTTTCCTCCCGGGGTTAGGTCAGGAGATGAGGCCGAGTTGACGCTTGCGCTTGTCGGCCCATTCTGAGATCAGCACATCAGATGCCATGCCTATACAGGCCACGGCAATGCCGGCGACGATGGCCCGGCCACTGTCGATGTTGGGCTGCGCCTCGATGAGTTCCCGGGCCAGCCCCGTGGTCTTGATGAGTCCGGCGATCATGACCATGAAGAGGCCAAACATGATTGTCTGGTTGACGCCGAGCATGATTTCCGGCACGGCCATCGGCAATTTCACCTTCCAGAGGGTCTGCCGTCGGGTACAGCCGGCCATTGTGGACGCCTCGACCAGTGGCGCCGGCACGTTCTGGATGCCGAAGATCGTGTACCGGATGGCCGGTACGGATGCGGAGAGGACCACGGCAACGATGATCGCCGTTTCGGAGACGTCGAAGAACATGATGGCCGGAAATAGGTAGACGAACGACGGGAAGGTCTGGAAGAAGTCGAGGAACACTTGCACTGCCGTGTTGCGTCGCGCGGTAGTTGCCGCCCAGATCCCGAACGGAACGCCGAAGACGATTGCCAGCAACACGGCAAAGGTCAGCTGGTAGAAGTTCCACATGGCCTGCCACCAGAACCCGGCGAGGGAGATGAAGGCGACCATGCCCGCGGCCATCAGGGCGGGTCGGCGACCGTTGATGAAGTATCCGACCACACCGAAGAGCAGGACGAGGCCCACCCACGGAACGGTGAGGTAGGCGTCGCGCATGGGCAGCAGGACCCAGGACTCGAGATAATCCCGGAAGGTGATGGTGATGTCGCGGAGGTTGACGGTGAAGGATTCGTCGATGGTTCGGAGGGTCACCCAGCCAAGCGCCACGATCGCCGTCATGACTGCCGTCCAGGTGAAACGCAGCGACTGTTGGGCCTGCGCGGTGGCCGCGAGGTCCGAGTTGTCCTCCTCGGAGGCCTGGGTCAGCAGCCTGGTTCGTACCGAAGAGCCGTACGCTAAGGCGGCGACGCCGGCCACCACGAAGACGTAGATCCACGGCTTTGTGGAGAGGTGCAGGAAGTCGAAGAGATCGACGGACCATCCCACCAGGGTCACGGCGGTCGCAGCGAAGAGCCAGCGGTAGCGCCGGGTGTCCCAGGCTCTCCACCCGGCGACTGCGATGGCGGCCAGGAAGAGCACCAGCCACCGACCACCGGACAGGTGCCACCACGCCACATCGCTCTTGCCATTATCCACGAGGAATTCCCAAACGCCCTCATGGCCCCGCATCCACGAGTTGGGAACACGGAAGGCGGCATCCCAGGCTTGGGCCAGAAGGAGACCGCCCACCACCACGGCCCCCGTGGCCAGGAGGTAAGGGTGGCGTTTCCAGAAAGGCGCGCCCTCTGCGTGGCGGGTCGGTTGGAGCCGACCCAGCGCCTGGCTGAGGCGATCCAGGGTGATGGCCATGACGACGATGGCGATCCCGATCTCCGTTCCGGCGCCGATGTGGAGTCCCGTAAGACGGAACAGGAGGTCCTGCCCCAGGCCGGCAGTGCCGACGAAGGACGCAATGACCACCATGGCCAGGCACTCCATCACCACCTGGTTGATGCCAACCAGGAGGGAGTGGCGGGCGGCGGGCAACTCAACCTTCCACAGCATCTGCCGTCGTGTACAGCCGCCCATGATCCCCGCCTCGATGACCTCACTCGAGATCCCCTGGATGCCGAGGATCGTCACCCGGGCCATTGGCGGGATGGCGTAGGCGATCGTGGCGATGACACCCGCCTTGTGCGAGAGGCCGATGAACACGCCGATCGGGATGAGGAAGGTGAAGTGCGGGAAGGCCTGGGTCAGGTTCATGATCGGGATCAGGAACTGTTCGACCCGACGTCGCTTGGCAGCCACCAGACCGATGAGGCCTCCGAGCAGGGCGGCGATCGGAACGGCCACCAGGACCGCGGACAGCGTGATCATCGTCTTGTCCCAGCGCGTCTCCGCTCCGGCCTGTTCCGCAGGTTCACCAACGAAGGCGGCGTAGAGAATGAATCCGACCGACAGGAGGGTGAGGCGCCAGCCACCCAGCTTCCAACCGACGACACCGAAGAGGCCGGCAATCACGATCCACGGCAGTGCGGGAATATGCCATGGCTCGTAGAGGCTCACCACGGCCATCCAGCCCAACAGCAGGGTCGTTACGGCTAGGGGGGTGCTCCGGCGTTGCCAGGCCAGCCAGCCTGCGCCACCGACTAGGAGGACGAAGATGAACAGCCACGGCATGTCGGGTAGGTGCCACGGCCCGTAGCCGCTGATGAGGAGCCCTTCGGTGACGTCCAGGGGGAACTCCAGCCATCGTGCGACCTGGCGGAAGAAGGCCTTGACGTTGAAGGACTCCTCGTTGGTCTGCAGGGCCAACCATCCGATGGTGGCGACGGTTGCGGTCGCCGCCGTCCATCCGAACGTCCGATTCTGCAGAGTCCGGGCCGCCGAGGCGATGCCGAGCACCAAGAAGACGTAGACCCACGGCGTTGTGGGAACGTGCAGGAAGTCCAACAGGTCGAACGACCAGCCCATCCATGCCACGGCCACGGTGGCCATCAGCCAACGGTTGCTACGGGTACGCCAGGCCATCCAGCCGGCCGCTCCGAGGCAGGCCAGTAGGACCAACAGCCACGGCCCCTTGGAGAGGTGCCACGCCACGGTGAACTGGAAGAACTCTTCGTAGCGGAGATGGTCGAACCAGGTGTTCACCCACCCCGTGGCCTTGTAACTGACGCTGGCGAAGCCGTCCCGGCCCGCAAAGTTGAACCAGTCGACGGTCCAGGTCCGCGGAACCCGGTACAGCCACTCAAGCGCCGCGGACTCCCCTTCGTACTTGCCAGTTCGAGTGATGTGGTGTGACCCGAGCCGCCACCAGGCGAACCACAGAATCAGGAACGGGCCGAAGGCAATCGCCGACTTCTGGCGACTGGAGAGTTGTTTCGCTGGTCCGTCGGCCGAAGCAGCGTCAGAGGTGTCGAGGGGCTCGGCCGTGGTCTGATCCGTCATGGCCTGGTGATCACTCGGACTCGAAGAGCGCTTCGTTCACCTGCGCAGCGGTGATCGAGCCGACAACCTCGCCGTCTTCGACCACCCTCAGCGGGACCGTGGAGCTGAGAATCTGACTGGCCACCGACGCCACAAACACGCGACCGTCGACCTCGCCCTCGGCGTCATCCGAGGCTGAACCCATCAGGGTATGAACCCGGAGCAACTTGGCCCGAGAGACGTTCTTGGTAAACGCCGCGACGTAGTCCGAACCCGGGTTGGTGATCAACTCCTCAGCGGTGCCCAACTGGTCGATCACCCCGTCGCGCATGATGGCGATCCGGTCAGCGAGACGGATGGCCTCGTCGAAGTCGTGCGTGATGAAGATGATCGTCTTCTGCAACGTCGACTGGAGCCGGAGGAACTCATCTTGCATATCGCGTCGGATGAGGGCATCGAGGGCGGAGAACGGCTCATCGAGGAACCAGACATCAGGCTCAACAGCCAGTGAGCGACCGATGCCGACACGCTGCTGCTGTCCGCCGGAAAGTTCCCTGGGGTAGTAATCGCCCCGTCCGTGCAGCCCGACGAGATCGATGATCTCGAGGGCCCGCTCGTTCCGGGTGGCCAGGTCGACACCCTGGACTTCAAGCGGAAAGGCAACATTTTCGAGCACCGTGCGGTGCGGAAACAGTGCGAAGTGCTGGAACACCATGCCCATCTTGTGCCGGCGAAGTTCGACCAACTCCCGTTCGGAGGCGGCACGCAGGTCCTCGCCGTCGAAGTCGATCTCGCCGGCGGTCGGCTCGATGAGACGAGACATGCAGCGGACGAGGGTGGACTTCCCCGAGCCACTCAGACCCATCAGCACGACGAGCTCACCCTCGTGGACCTCCAGCGAGGCGTTTCGAACGGCGGGGATGTAGCCGCCCTCCTTGATGGTGGTCAGGTCGGGCTCACCGTCATGGGACGCCAGAAACTTTTCGGGATCTGGCCCGTAGAGCTTCCAGACGTTCCGGCAGGCGAGCTTGGGCTGGTTCATCGCGTCGAACCTCGTCGGGAAACCGGCGGTCCGGCTGGCCGCCGCACTCTAGTGCTGAAAAGGAAACAGCGCCCTAGCCACTGATAGGTTCCGCGGCCGTCCGGGATCGACAGGGGAGAGCGAACCGTGAAGATCGCCGAGGTTGACGTGTTTCAGCACGACCTCCCCGTGCGAGGGCCCGAGCAGGGTGTTCCGTACCGGATGGCCCTCCAGGACCAATGGCATCTGGACACCACCATCGTGCGCCTCGCCTGCGACGACGGCACGGTCGGATACGGCGAGACCTGTCCGCTGGGATCGACCTACCAGCCCGAGCATGCCCTAGGCGCCCGAGCCGCCCTGGCGGAGATGGCTTCTCACCTGATCGGCTTGGATCCCACGGCCATCGGTCGGGTGAACTCCGCTATGGACGAGGTGCTGATGGGACACCGGTACGCCAAGGCGGCCGTCGATGTGGCCTGCTGGGATGCCACAGGCAAGGCCTACGGGATCCGGGTCTGTGACTTGCTGGGCGGCGCGGTCCGGGAACGGGTGCCGTCGTACCACGGCGTTCTGATCGCCTCGCCGGAAGACTCCGCAGCGGACGCTGACCGACGACAGGCCGAGGGCTTCCCGCGGATCCAGCTCAAAGTGGGAGGTCGTCCGGTGGCCGACGATGTCGCCGCGCTACGGGCCGTGGCGGCGACCCTGCGGCCTGGGGTTCGCCTGTCGGCCGACGCCAACAAGGGGTGGACCACCCGCGACGCCATCCAGGTTTCCCGGGCCTGTCGTGACATAGCGATGGTGCTCGAGCAGCCCTGCCTGAGCTACGAGGAGACGGCTTCGCTGGTAGGGAAGGTCTGCCATCCGATCTACCTCGACGAGTCGGCTACCGACCTGATGGCCGTGGTGACGGCCATCAGCCAACGGGTGGCCGACGGGTTCGGCATGAAGGTCTCTCGGGTCGGGGGCATCAGCGCCATGCGGGCTGTGCGCGACGTGTGCGCGGCGGCCCGTCGGCCCCACACGGTCGACGACACCTGGGGGGGCGACCTGGTCGCCGCGGCCAGCCTGCACGTGGGAGCCACAGTGGACCCGGCGAACTTCGAGGGAACTTGGATCGCCGAGCCTTACGTGGACGGCCACTACGACGATAAGCATGGGATCCACCTGGACAGGGGCTGGATCGACCTGCCCCCTGGCCCGGGCCTGGGTATCACCCCGGACGAGTCCCAGTGGGGCGATCCGGTGATGTCGTTCCGCTGACCGGGTGATGCTGGATCAGCGTCCGGCCAGGTCCACCGCCTTGCTCCCCGGGGTCTTCTAGTCGACCTTGCCGGTGGCCAGCATGGGCAGGACTGCTCGGAGGTGGACGGTCTTGGGTACCTTTGACGAAGGTATCTTCCTCGCAAGAGAACCTTTCCCGAGGAGTTGGAATCGCCATGGCCACCATCGACGACATCGACCTCACAGACCTCGACGTGTTCGTCGAGCGGATGCCCCACGACTGGTTCGACCTACTCCGCCAGGAAGCACCGGTGTGGCGTCACCCGGCCACCGACGAGCACCCGGAACCGTTCTGGGTGGTTTCGTCCTACGAACACATCTCCGAGGCCCACCGGTCAGGGACCCTGTTCTCCCACCAGACCGGGCCGGGACGGGACGGTGCCGGCGGGGTAGCCCTGAACGACATCGCGCCCGGCCGCGGCCCGGGCCTCCAAATGGTCATGACCGACCCGCCCCAGCACACGAGGTACCGCAAGCTGGTCAACACCGGGTTCACGCCGCGCATGGTCCGACGCATGGAGGACGTCATGCGGCTCCGCACGACCATCATCCTGGACCGGATCTGCGAGCAGGGGACGGCCGACTTTGTGTTGGACGTGGCCGCCGAACTCCCCCTGATGGCTATCGCCGACATCATCGGGGTACCTGACAATGAACGGCACCTGCTACTGGACTGGAGCAACCGGACTATCGGTGGAAGCGATCCTGAATACATGGACGAGGGTGCCGAGGAAAATCACAGTTCTACCTACGAGAAAGCCATGATCGAGATGGCTACGTACGCCCACGGCCTGTCCGACCGCAAGCGCACCGAGCCAGAGGATGACCTCTGGACGGTCCTCACGTCGGCCACTGTGACGCTGGACGACGGCACGACGTCCGAGTTGACCGACATCGAACGGGACCTCTTCTTCACCCTGCTGCTGGTGGCCGGTAACGAGACGACTCGCAACGCCATCAGCCTTGGCCTGATGGGCTTTCTCGACCATCCCGACCAGTGGGGTCCACTCACCGAGGGGGCCGAGATGGACGAGGTCGCCGTGGACGAGATCCTGCGGTACACCAGCCCGGTCAACTACTTCCGGCGTACGGCCACCGCGGACACGGAGCTGGGGGGCCAGCAGATCCGGGCCGGAGACAAGGTGACCCTCTGGTACCCGTCGGGGAATCGGGACGAGAAGGTCTACGACGACCCCCACCGCATGGACCTGACCCGTCACCCCAACCACCATCTGGCTTTCGGTGGCGGCGGTGCCCACTATTGCTTGGGGGCGAACCTGGCCCGTCTGGAGCTGAAGCTAGTGTTCGAGGGCCTCGCCCGGCGGATGCCCGACATCGCCTCTACCGGTCCGGCTGACCGGCTGCGGATGAGCTTCGTGAACGGGATAAAGCACCTTCCGGTCGAGTTCACCCCGTCCGAACCCGTACTGGTCCCCTGACGATCGTTGCGGTCTTCGTTCCGGTTAGCGGGTAGAGCCGGGTGGGTTTCGGAACCGCACGCCCTCTGGGCGGGGTTCGGCGCATCGTTCCAGAGCGGCGGCCCAGGCCGGCGAGGCGCCGAGTGCGCTACGTAGGCCGCGGACCAGCAAGCGCCCACGGGTGACGGCTCCCCGGCGGGGTGAGACACCGATGGCTTCCAGTATCGGCCTCGGGATGGTGGCCGCCGCGGCGTCGTGGATGATCCGGTAGGCCGTCCGCACCGGACCAGATAAGGGAGGTCCGGAGAGGAAGGCGACGGCGTCGTCGCCGGCCGGGGAACGGCCCAGGGACGGGTGCCCGGCCAACCAGGTTTTCAACTCGTCGGCACCGGCCGGCAGTGGTGCAGCTTCCATACGCTCTCCCAGGCGAACCTGCTCGGCCACGTAGGCGTCGGCCTGGGCGTCCGACATGGGTTGGGGTCCGAAGGTGCGATGAGCTACCAGGAACGAATCCACCAAGGCGTTGTGGACCCAGGCTGCCATCTCCGGGTCGGCAGCCGAATAGGTGACGCCCCGGTGCGAGGTTCCCGACACCGGGCTGTGCCGCCGACGTACCAGGGCGACCGCTGCGTCCACCTCGGGCAAAGACCCGTAGGCGGTGGCCGTTACGTAGGCCGCGGTGCGAGACAGGCGGCCTAGTGGGTCGTCCCGGTACGAGGAGTGGTCGCCCACCCCGGCGGCCACCTCGGGATGGGCGGCCTGGACCAGAAGGGCCCGGACCCCGCCGATGAACGTTGAGCAGTCGCTCATCACCTGCCAAGTCGTCGACGTCGGTCCGAACAGGCCAGGGTCACCCTGGTGGGCGAACGTGTCGGCCAGCGGGTCGGGGGCGTGGCTGAACAGCCCGACAGCCGCCTCGGTGACTCGTCGGCGCCAGATGGCCGGAGTCGGGGAGCGGTCGTTCACCGCAGCCTGGTGGTGGGCGTGGACGACAGCCCGTCGCCGGCCAACTCGGCCACGGCGGGCACGGGATCCGGGTCGGCGAACATCTCCGGGTCGTCGGGCCGGAACCCGAGGTCACGGCCGCCGGTAGTCCACCACGACGCCTCCAGGGCGATGCCGCTCACATCGTGGAAGTAGATGGAGCGCAGGATGTGGTGGTCCACCACCGGTGTCACCTCGCAGCCTGCAGCCATCAGGCGTTGCTGGAGGGCCACAAGGGCCGCCTCGTCGTCGACGGCGAACGATACGTGGTCGAACTGGATAGCCCGTGACGAGGGTGCACCCGCCGGCTTGGAGAACGTCTCGGCATCCGGAACCTCAAAGAAGGCGATGGTGTTCCCCGGGCCGAGCTCGAAGAAGTAGTGGCGCATCGGTCCGGCCCGCAGTGTGGCGACTAGCGGCATGCCGAGGACGCCGACGTAGAAACGAACTGTGGCGTCCATGTCAGGGGTGACCAGGGCCAGGTGGTGGACGCCACGCCAGTCCGGAGGCGTGGATCGGTTGCTTAGCGTCACGGACTCAACCCCCGGTGGTGGTGTCGTTCGACTCGCTCGCCACGGGCGGAGGGGGGAGACCGGTCTCTCCCTCGCGGAGGAGCAGAAACTCGATACGGCGGTTGGCTGCCTTGCCGGTCTTCGTCAGGTTGTCGGCGATGGGGTCGGTGTGGCCGAGGCCCAGAGTGATCAGCCGGTCGGGCTCCACGCCACGGGCCAGTAATTGGGTGCGGACCGCCTCGGCCCGGGTAGTGGACAGGCGGAGGTTGTCGCCAGGCGACTTCTCGTCGCTGTCGGTGTGGCCGATGATCTGAACCCGAATGGTCGGCTCGAACAACAGGAAGGCGGCCAGCCGGTCGAGCGTGGGTACCGACTCCAGGGTGATCCGGTCGCCGCCGCTCTCGAACTGGATCGGCGGATGGGCGGCCACCGCGCTCAGGCGGGCCTGGAGTACCAGGTCGGCCAGGGCGGCTGGGAGGTCGGGGAGCGTGGTGGTGGTGATCGTCTCTTCGATTGTCGGGGGGACGTATAGGCGGTTCTGGACGCTAATGACGTCCGGTTGGGCGAAGGCCACTCGCTCGGCGGCTTCCTTCAGTTCGTCGGTGGCCACCCGGCCCTCCAGAATCACTGTCCAGTCGACGACCCGGACTTCGACTGTTGGCAGGCCGGCCTGGACCATCGCCCCCTGGACGGAGGCCGTGAGGTCCTGCTCGGTCGCCCGCTCCTCGGTTGGGGCATTGGTCCCCAGGGCGATAACAGCGAAGAAGGCGACGAGGACGGCCACGGCGATCCAGGTGGAGCGACTACCCAAGGCGTCGGCTAGGCCGGCCCGGGGTATACGCCGGGATCGCCGTCCGAGGCCGAAGGCGGGACCGAAGTCCCGGTTTCGGCGGTCCCGGGGGTCCCGCATCGTTCCGGTCACGGCTGGACACCGATCGTCGTGCGCACGATGTCAGGGTAGGGGCGCAGTGGCTAATGGGGGAGGCCGCGATGTCGGCCGGGACCTCCTAGAGGTCTGCCAGGGGGGCCACGACGGCGTCGGCGAACTTGGCCAGCGCGTCCGCGGTGTCCCGGAGGAAGAGGAAGGAGGGCACGACGACGCGGCCGACCCCTAGGGCCCGGAGGCCCTCCGCCGCCTGCACCGGGTCCTCGCCTGTCGCCAGGTCTCCAGCCCACGTGATCTCGATGCCATCGGGGTCACGCCCGTGTGCCTCGGCCTCCTGCCGCATCACGTCTATTAGGTGGCCCAGGTCGCCTCGCCCAGGCCAGAAGCCGTTACCGAGCCGCCCCGCCCGGCGGGCCGCAGCCTCGGTGTGTCCACCCACCACGATGGGCACGTTGCCCGAGACTGGTTTGGGGTTCGACGAGACCCCGGCGAAGGAGGTGAACTCACCGTCGAACGCCACGCTGTTGCCACTCCATAGGGTGCGCATGACCTCCACGTACTCGTCGGTCCGGGCGCCCCGGCGCTTCCAGGGGATCCCGAGGGCGTCGAACTCCTCCCGCAGCCATCCCACGCCGATGCCCAGGTCTACCCGGCCGCCGGTCAGCTGGTCCATGGTGGCCAGTTGCTTGGCTAGCACCAACGGGTTGCGCTCGGGGAGGATCAGGATGCCGGTGGCCAGCCGAATGGTCGAGGTGTGGGCGCCGACCCAGGTCAGCCAGGTCAGGGGTTCGGTTAGGTCGGTGTCGGGGGCCATCATCATCCGGCCCGAGTCGTCGTAGGGATAGGACGACTCGTAGTCGTCCGGATAGATGACGTGTTCGACCGTCCACAACGATTCGATGCCGGCTTCTTCGGCGGCTGTGGCTAGGCCGACGGCTCCCTCGGCGGTACCGAATGGCCCGATGTTGGCGAACGCGATCCCGACCTTCATGGCTCTCTCCGGCGTCGTGGCGGCTGACTGGCCGAGTCTGACCGGTGGTCCTGACCGGGGCCCCATCCGGCCCAACTTTGCCTCGGAATGGCTGGACGAAGCGGATGCGGCCTAAGATCTGACGGTGCGTCAGAAACTTTGGGGAACTCGACTGGCATGACGATCGCCCAACCCGCACCCTCCGGGGCCCGCACCGAGATCCCCCCGATCATTAGCGTCGATGACCACATCGTGGAGCCGCCCCACCTGTGGCAGGAATGGCTTCCTGCCCGGTACCGCGACCGCGGCCCTCGGGTCGAACGGCGTCGACTGGGCGAGATGAAGTGGGTTGGCGGGGCGAAGATGTACGAGTACGAGCTGGACACGCCCGACGCCCCGTGGTGCGACATCTGGTTCTACGAAGACCTGGTCCACCCCAACAAGCGGCACGTGGCGGCCGTGGGTTTTGAGCGCGACGAGATGACCATGGCGCCTATTACCTACGACGAGATGCGACCCGGCTGCTACGACCCGACGGCCCGGGTGGCCGATATGCAGGCCAACCACGTCGAGGCGTCGCTGTCCTTTCCCACGCTGCCCCGGTTCTGTGGCCAGACGTTTTACGAGGCCACCGACCGGGACCTCGGGTTGGCGTGTGTGCGCGCCTACAACGACTTCATGATCGAGGAGTGGTGCGGCGACTCAGACGGGGCCCTTATCCCCCTCATCATCATCCCGCTGTGGGACGCCGGGCTGGCCGCCGACGAGGTGCGTCGTAACGCCGAACGGGGCTGTCATGCCGTGTGCTTCTCCGAGATCGCCCCCAACCTCGGGCTGCCCTCCATCCACACTGGCTACTGGGACCCCTTCTTCGCCGCCTGTCAGGACACCCGGACTACCGTCAACATGCACATTGGCTCGTCCTCGAAGATGCCGGCTGCCTCGCCCGACGCCCCACCAGCCGTGGCCGCATCGCTCAGCTTCAACAACGCCATCGCCTCGATGAGCGACTTCCTGTTCTCCGGGGTGCTGGTTCGCTTCCCGGAGCTCACCCTGGCCTATAGCGAGGGCCAGATCGGCTGGATCCCCTACATCCTGGAACGGGCTGACGACGTGTGGAAGGAGCACCGGGCGTGGGGGGGCGTGGCCGACACCATCCCCGAGCCCCCCTCCACCTACTACTACCGCCAGATCTACGGTTGCTTCTTTCGCGACAACCACGGACTGCGGTCGCTGGACGAGGTCGGGGTCGACAACATCACCTTTGAGACCGACTACCCCCACACCGACACCACTTGGCCCCACACGAAGCAGGTGGCCGAGGAGATGATGGGCCACCTTCCGGCCGACGTGGTGTGGAAGATCGTGCGGGGTAACGCGGCCCGCATGCTCAGCCTCGACATCGAGCCCTGCCCGACGGTCTGACTTCCGGTCGGTCGCCCGCCACGGCCCAAGGCCAACGGGACGAGGTCCGTAGACTGCCTCCATGGCCGAGACAGCGGCGACCGATACCCAGCCGGCCACCGGCCCGTTAGACGAGGTAGACCCGGGGGCCGGCGAGCGCCTGTCGGCCCTCCTGCTGGAGCCGGACTGCGCGCCTGGTATCTGGGCCTCAGTGGACTCCGGCGAGATGGACCACCTGGTCCCCGAACTGCTGGCTCTGCGGATGGAACAAGATCCCATCCACCGGCATAAGGACGTCCTCAGCCACACGATCGCCGTGGTGGGCAAGACTGAGCCCGAGATGACGGTGCGTCTGGCCGCCCTGTTTCACGACATCGCCAAGCCCCGCACCCGCTCCTTCGAGCACGGCGGCGTGACCTTCCGCCACCATGAGGCGGTGGGAGCCCGCATGACCCGACGGCGCCTGGTCGCCATGGGCTACGACGAGATGTTGGTGGACGACGTGGCCGAGCTGGTCCGGTTGTCCGGTCGCTTCAAGGGTTACGCCGATGGCTGGTCGGACGCCGCGGTTCGGCGGTACGCCCGGGACGCCGGGCCGTTGCTCGGCCGCCTCAATCACCTGATCCGCTGCGACTGCACGACCCGTAACCGGGAGAAGGCGGCGGGCATCCAGGCCGCTATGGACGACCTGGAGCACCGAATCGCCGAACTGGCTGAGGAGGCCCGACGGGCTGCCGAGCGTCCGGGCCTAGACGGTGCCGACGTGATGGCCCACCTGGGCATAGGACCAGGTCGCGACGTCGGCCGGGCTCTGGCCTTCTTGCTGGAGGTCAAACGGACCCAGGGCGACCTGCAGCGCCCAGACCTAGAGGCCCGCCTCGACGCTTGGTGGGCCGACCAGGCCTAAGTCCACTGGTCAGTTGCCAGACGTTTCGAAGAACACCTTGTCCACTAGCCAGTCGCCCACCTGCGACATCCCGGCGTCGGACAGGTGCACGCCGTCGTTTCGCATCTCGCGTTCCTGCTCCGTGCCGTTGGCCCCGATGAAGTCTCGGTAGGGCACGGTCGTCACGTACCGGAGGTCCGCCGTGGCCTCCCGGACCAACGCGTTAAGGGCGTCGATCCGGTCGGGGTGGTTTTGAGGGCGGATCTCACGCCGAATGTGGGCTCCCTCCAGCCAGTACACGTGCGCACCGGTCGAACCCAGCACCTCACTAGCCAGCCGGTACTCGGCCGAGATGTACTCGTCGTAGGCGGGGACACCGATCCATACCCAGTCCTCGCCAAGCGACGGGACCAGCCGGTCAGTCACGTCCCAGGCCGTCACGTGGCCCATCACCACGTCAGGACGGAAGGCCTTAACGGCTGATGGCCACGAGACCACCTCGGGGTCCAGCATCACGTGGGTGGGGACGGGGTCGTTCCACGCCGAGCAGAGCTCACCCACTGGCCCTTCGTCGCCCTCGGGGATCCGCTTAAGGCCGTGGCGACCCACGATGCACCCCAGGTGGGCCTCGTTCAAGACCACCATGCGTCCCGGGTTGTCCACGGCCCACCCGCACAGGGCCTCTCCGATCTGGAGGGCCACCGAGTCGCCGACCACCAGGACCCGGACCCGTTCGTCGGACGGCGGCGGCAGCAACCCCTGCTCGGTACACGGGCTGGTCGACGGGGCGAACGCCCCGGCCTCGGCCGGCCGGGTATTGACCCACAACAACCCCACCAGGATTAGGACGACGGCCGTGGCTCCGGCCGCTGTGCCGCTTATCGCCGAAATCGGTCGGTCGAGTAGCGGGAACCGCCGTCGCATGACCGGCTGTTCCACCAGATAGAAGCTGGCCGCGGCCAGAGCGAAGGTGAGGGCTAGGTGCAGCCAGATCAGGTTGTTGCCTTCGATAACCGACACGCCGGGCACGAGGCGAGCCGCCCGGGTCGGGGTGACCAGCAGGTAGATCGGCCAGTGGTACAGGTAGAGGCCGTAGCTGATCTTTCCCACCCAGCGGATGAGTCTGGACTCGAGGAACCAGTGCAGCGGACCGACTGTTGGCCGGTCCACGCCGTAGCAGAACCACCCGATCCCCACGCCCAGGAGGTAGGGCCAGTGGTCGAACGGGGCGTTGCCCCGGGCCACGCTGACCACCGCCCAACCGGCCGTGAAGAGCCCGGCGTAGAGGGCGCCGCAGACCAGCCGGCTGGCCCATGGGGCGTCGTCGGCCGACAGGGCACTGGGTAGCCGGCTGTGCCAGGCCCGTTCACCGGGCTGAGCCACCCCGTAGATCATCAGGCACGAGACGGCGGCCACTAGCAGGAAGCCCCCGTATTCGAACATCCAGGCGTCGCGTTCGGAGATCTCGAAGATGGCCCACGAGAAGAAGATCGTCGCCCCGTAGGCCCCGACCACCCACACCAGCTGGCCGGCCCGGGTCCGGACCGGCCCGTACATGCGGACGGCAACGGCCAAAATAATGCCGGCGAACAGCGAATGGGCCCGGGTGTCAGTTCCGTAGTACACGCGGGAGGGATCACCGTGTCCTGGGTACAGGTGGCTCATCCACCATGTAGAGAGGATGGTGCCGGCCACCATGGTGACCAGCAGGGCCAGGTTGGCCCGTCGCCGGAAAAGGGTCAGCACAGTAATCAGGTAGAGCGGGGCGAAGATGTAGAACTGCTCCTCGATCGAGAACGACCAGACGTGGCGGAGCGGCGAGTGGTGGAAGTCCTCGAAGTAGGAGGTGTCGGAGAAGATCTCGTACCAGTTGGCGCTGTAGGTGAGGGTCGAGAAGATCGCGCCGGTCCAGCGGGCTATCTCGCTGGGCGGGACCACCAGCACCAGGTACAGGGTCAGCATTCCCAGGGCCAGGAACAGGGCGGGCAGGAGGCGCCGGGCCCGGCGTCCCGCATAGGCCTTCAGGTCGATCCGCCCGGTGGCCTCGAACTCGTTCAGGGCGATGGAGATGATCAGGAAGCTGGACAGGGTGAAGAACAGGTCGATGCCTAGGATCCCGCCGGAGACTGTGTCGGTAGCCGCGTGGTACAGCAGCGGGCCGACGACCACCCAGATCCCTCGGATGCCGTCGAGGCCGGGAATGTAGGAGAAGCGGGGGCGCGCCTGGTCGGCCATGGTGTCGGAACCTACCGGGAGCCGTCGTGGCGACCGATGGCCGCGGTTGTCGTCACTGACACGGTGTTAGTAGGCGCCAGGTGCGGGTTCCGCCCACGTCGCAGAACCGCTCGTCCACAACGGCGCCCGGGGTGGGGTCGCCGGGTCTGGTGGAGTTGTTGGGCTCCGTCCAGCCGTCGAACCGGTCGGTGAGGACCAGCAGGTCGGCTGAGGCCAGTGAGGCGGCCAACCCGCCGCCATGACGGTTGGCCAACCCTGGATTCATTTCCAGGTGGCGGCTGGCTGGGACCAGGTCGGGGAGCAGGAAGTAGAGGAAGGTGTCGCCGTAGTTGGTGCGCGACAGGTCCGCCGGGCCCACGAAGATCCGGTCGCCGGGTCGGGTTAGGGCATCTGCCATCGACACCACAGTGTCCACCTCGGTAGCCACGTCGGCTGTGGCCCTGCCCAGGGGCAGGATTCGCCCGTCGTGGACCACGGTGGTCGTGGCCCCGTCAAAGGGCCGGTCGGTGAAGGCCTGAGCGGTGAACCGGCCGATGTGGTGGGGGGCCACGGCGACTAGCCCACCGAGCACCACCAACAGGGCTATCGGTGGTGCCAGGACCCGGGTTCGGCTGCCTAGCCGTCGTCCCATGGGAACGGCTAGGGCTACCACGGCGATGGCTACGGTGAACGTGCCCACGAATTTGAGGTGGTTGGGGCTGGGGCGTTGTAGTGCCATGGGCAGCAGTGCCACCGACAGGGCCACTAGAACGCCTATCCGGGTCCTACCTGACCCCCGCCAACGCCGGGCCACCACGACTAGCACCAGGGTTCCGACGATAAGCAGCCAGAACAACGCCGCTATCTGGGCCGGTCGGTCCAGTCCGGGCAGGCTTTCCGGCCCGCGGACCAGGTCGTCCAGCCGGGCGAAAAAGTCGCCGCTGTCCGACGGGTCGGGGGGCACGGGGAGCTGTCGTCCGGCCCGGAGGCGGAAAACTGGATCGATCACCATGCCTTCGAACATGGCCCGGGGTCCGACCAGCACGAGGTGGAGCAAGAACGGTGAGAGGCCGGCTACGGCTCCCGTCCCCAGCCGGGCTCTCCGCTCGGGGTCGGCGGCTAAGAAGGCTGGGACAACGACCACTAAGGCCGCCGGAATCAGGACCACCTGGTGGAAGGCGGCCAGGCCGCACAGTCCGGCTCCCACGGAGGCCCGTCGTCCGTCGTCGCCCTCAAGAACTAGGGCTGTACCGGCGATCAGCAGGCCCAAGCCGGCGATCCACGGGTAGGCCACCAGCCCAAACGGGACGATGACTGCCCATGAGGCCAACGTGGCACAGGTCGCTGTCCCCCGGCCCCAGTGGCGGCACAGCCGGTGGATACCCCATAGGAACGCGAGCCGGTAGGCCAGGCCGACTACTCGCTCCACGGCTACCGACGTGCCCAGCAGCCAGAAGGCGCTGGCTACCGTCCATGCCGTACCCGGGGCATAGAGGTACTCGACGTCGGCGTGAGGGAGGCGACCGTCAAGGATTCCAGCTCCCACCACCAGGGCGTTGGCCTCCTCCATGGAGGTGGCGCCAGTTCCGAACATTCGGGCCAGCGGTATTGCTACGGCGATGGCCGGTACGAGCAGTGAGGCCGCTTCGGTCCACGGGAGGGCCGACCACCGCGGCCGCGGGATGTTCCGGCGCCCGGCGACCTCCATGGCTGGCGAGTCTACGAACCGCTGGGTCGACGACCGGACCGGTCCCGGAGCCCGGTCAGGCCAAGTTGACCGGGCTCAGTCTCCAGCAGCCCAGTTTCCAGGTCAGCCACCGGTGAATGTTCGGAGTGAGACAGTGAGATCTGGGTGAAACGGGGGTGGCCCTACAAGTTGTTTACCCGAGTCAGGACCCCGTCTTTGGCGGTGCATGCGGTCGGCGGGTACCGTCACGGACCCACGTAGGACGGAGCCGACGGCGAGCCACCGAGCGACCCGGCGGCGGAGGAGGTGTGCCGTGAAGGCTTTCGCGCCGGACCGGATCCGCAACGTGGCCCTGGTTGGGCCGCCCGGGTCAGGCAAGACATCCCTGGCTGAGGCGATGCTCTACCGGGCTGGAGCCCTCAAGCGGGTGGGACGGGTGGAGGACGGGTCGACCGTCTGCGACCACGAGCCGGAGGAGAAGGAGGCCGGGCACTCACTGACCACTGCGCTGGCCACCCTGGAATGGCATGACCACAAGGTCAACCTCCTGGATACGCCCGGAACGTTCGACTTCGCCGGCGAGGCGGTGGGTGCCATGGCGGTCGCCGACCTGGCCGTCTTCGTAGTGGATGCCTCTAGTGGTCTTGACCACGCCACGGTGGACCTGTGGCGTCAGGCTTCTGTCCGCCGGTTGCCGCGCCTGGTATTTGTGAACAAGCTGGACCGGGAGTACACGAGCTTCGAACGGGTCCTCGCCGAGTTGCAGGACGCCTTCGGGGCCGGTGTCGCCCCCCTAGAGATCCCGATCGGCGAGGCCGAGTCGTTTCACGGCATCGCTGACCTCCTCACCGATACGGCCTGGATCTACGACAGTGGTCATGCCGAGTTGGGCGAGATCCCGGAGGAGATGAAGGAGCGCGAGCACCAGGTCCACGATTCGCTGATCGAGAACATCGTGGTGGCTGACGACGACCTGCTGGAGCGGTTCCTGGACGGCGACGTCCCGTCTCTCGAGGAGTTGGAGAAGGTGCTGGGGCGGGGCGTGGCCGACGGCACAGTGTTTCCGGTGGTCTGCGGGTCAGCCACTATCCCCATCGCTGTGGACCGCCTCTGCAACTACATCGTTGAGGTTGGGCCGTCGCCGATGGACCGGCCCGCCGTCCCGGTGACTGTGGGCGGGACAGAGGTCGAGGTGGTCCCCGACCCGTCGGCCGACACCCTGGTCCAGGTCTTCAAGACCGCTGTCGACCCCTATCTGGGCCACGTTTCCTACTTCCGGGTCTTGACCGGCACGGTGAACCGCGACCTCCACCTGTCCAATGGTCGGACTGGCGACAACGAGCGGTTCCGGAACGTGATGACCCTGCAGGGTGGCGAGTCGCTCAACGTGGATGCGCTGCCGGCCGGTGACATCGGAGCGGTGGCCAAGCTCCACGGGACCCTGACTGGAGACACGCTCTCAGCCGGGGGCCGCGCCGCCGCGCCCCCCATCGGCTTCCCGTCGCCTGTGCTGTCGGTGGCCGTCTCGGCGAGGAACCGTAACGACGAGGACAAGCTGGCTAATGCCCTGCACCGCCTGGTCGAGGAGGACCCGGTGCTGACGGTCACCCGCAACGACGAGACTCGCCAGACACTGCTGGGCGGGTTGGGAGAGACTCACCTGCGCAACGTGGTGGCCCGCCTGGAACGTAAGTTCGGCGTCCAGGTCGACAAAGAGGACGCCCGGGTGGCTTACCGGGAGACCATCACCGGCACCTTCAGTGCCGAAGGCAAGTACAAGAAGCAGAGCGGCGGCCACGGGCAGTTCGGTGTCGCGTCGATCCGGATCGAGCCACTGCCCGCCGGGTCGGGTTTTGAGTTCACCGACGAGGTGAGGGGCGGAGTGATCCCCCGGCAGTTCATCCCCGCCGTAGAAGCTGGCATCGTCGACGCCATGGCCCACGGGGGCTCCTCGGGCTACCCGGTGGTCGACGTACGGGCTGCCGTGTTCGACGGCAAGCACCATGCCGTCGATTCCTCCGAGATGAGTTTCAAGATGGCTGGCCGCCTGGCCTTCCAGGAGGCGCTAGGCGGGGCCCGTCCGGTGGTGCTGGAGCCCGTTTCAGCCGTCGAGGTGACCATCCCGTCGGACTGCCTGGGAGACGTCATGGGTGACCTGTCGTCGCGTCGGGCGACGGTGCAGGGCTCGGACATGGACATGTGGGGCGACCAGGTGATCATCGCCATGGTTCCCGAGGCCGAGATGATGCGCTACTCGATCGATCTGCGCTCCATTACGGGAGGTCGGGGCCGGTTCACGATTCGGCACGACCACTACGCCCAGGTTCCGGCCGGGGTTTCTGTCCCGGCGCCTCCCGAGCGCTGATCGGGCAGGTCTAGGCGTCGGCCGGGATGGACACCGTCTCGGTGTCGATCCCAGAGCGCAGAACCCGTCCGGGCAGCGACCCCGTCGGCGTGGACGCCTCCACGGTGCAGGTGCCGTTGACGTAGACCCGGTCGACCCCGTGGGCCTCGGCGTAGAGACGCGAGCTGTCGCCCGGCAGGTCGTGCCGCAGGTGGAACTCACCGGCTCCGACGGCCCGTGGGTCAAAAATCACCAGGTCGGCGTGCCATCCCTCCACAATCCGGCCCCTTTCGCGGAGCCCGAAAAAGCGGGCCGGCACGTCGGTCATGTGGGCCACTGCGGCTTCCACCGAGGCCAGCTGCCGACCCCGAAGGCAATCGGCCAGCCACTGGGTGGTGTAACTGGCGCCGGCCATGCGGTCGAGGTGGGCACCGGCGTCCGAGCCACCGATCATTACGTGGTCGTGGTCCCAGGCTGCCTGGCGCATGATCCAGCTGGCCGGGTCGTCGTCGGTGGGCCCTGGCCACAGGACGGTCTGCAGGTCGTCGGCGAGCACGATGTCCAGCAGCGTGTAGAAGTCCCGCTGACCGCGCTGGCGGGCAATGTCACCGACCAGGTGTCCCTTGAGACCCTCGTTTTCGACCGAGTGCGTATCGCCGATGCGGTACAGGCCCCACCCGGTC
Source organism: Acidimicrobiales bacterium (assembly GCA_022452035.1). Classification (NCBI taxonomy): domain Bacteria; kingdom Bacillati; phylum Actinomycetota; class Acidimicrobiia; order Acidimicrobiales; species Acidimicrobiales bacterium. The sequence continues at coordinate 32,488 of JAKURV010000018.1, forward strand.
AGTCGCGAGAACACCCCGGCGTCCGGTGAGGCGGCCCGTTCCTCGAGAAAACGGCGGGTCTCGGGGTCGGCCAGAGCTGCCATCTTCTCGCCGTGGGGGAGGTTCATCACGTCGCCCCAGTCGGGCAGTGAGTAGAGGGCGCAGAACGTGTGAAAGTGCATGTTCATGCCCACGAGGATGGGCATGGTCAGGGCCATGGCCCTTCCTCCGGTCTCTGCCACCCGGTCGCAGGCCGCCAACTGGTTCCGGTAGTCGTCCGGTCGGGCGGCGTCGATGGTCAACACGTTCCAGTTGACTGGTCGTCGGCCGGCCAGCGACATACGGGACATCAGGTCGACCTCGTCATCGCTGAAGCCGTTCAGGCATCCGTCGGCCACCCACTCCAGAGTGGTGCCCGGGTGATCGGCGCACACGGCGCTCAGGGCGACCACCTCGTCGACGGCCGCTGTGCGGGACGGGACAGGGAGCCCGTCGCCGTCGGTGTGGGTGAACGAGCGACTGGTTGAGAAGCCCAGGCCGCCGGCTTCCAGCGATTCGGCCAGGAGGCTCGTCATCTGGGCCAGCTCGTCGGGGGTGGCCTCCCGGCTGACGGCATCGTCCTTCATGACCGTCCGGCGGATGGCGCTGTGGCCAACCATTCCGGCCACGTTCACGCCCAGGTTCCCCTCGAAGCGGTCCAGGAAGCTGCCGAAGGAGCGCCAGTTCCAGTCCACACCTGCCGACAGGGCGTCGGGGGACATGCCCTCCACCTTGACCAGCATGGCGGCCAGGTAGGCGGCGTCCGAGTCGTCGCCCAGGGGGGCGATGCTGAAGCCGCAGTTGCCCATGACCATGCTGGTGATTCCGTGATGGGACGACGGCGTGGCGTACGGGTCCCAGAAGAGTTGGGCGTCGTAGTGGGTGTGGGGGTCGACGAAGCCGGGGCACACGATCCGGTCGGCGGCATCGACCGTCTCGACGGCCTCGGCTTCAGCCAGGTGGCCCACCGCCGCGATGCGGCCGTCGGTGACGGCCACGTCGGCCCGGAACCCCGGTTCGCCCGAGCCGTCGATCACCGTGCCACCGCGGATGATTAGGTCGTACATGGGGGCGAGGCTAGCGGTGGGCCGGTATCGATACCTGACGGAGCGTCAGGTTTTCGGTCCCCGATGAACGGTCCCGCGGGTCGCCAGCCGGGCGACCCGTGGACGAGGATCCTCCGATGGGCGAGAGGATCGACAGGCTGCTGGTGGACCTGACGTTGGCGGAGAAGGTGGCGCTGATGGGGGGGCGTGACCTTTGGTCGGTGCAGCCGGTGGATCGCCTGGGCATTCCGTCGCTGAAGGTCACCGATGGTCCGAACGGTGCCAGAGGGACCGGCATGTTGGGTACGGGCACGCCGTCGGTCTGTATTCCCTGCGGTACGGCGTTGGGGGCCACCTGGAATCCGGAGTTGGTCGAGGAACTGGGTGGAGTACTGGCCGCGGAAACCCGGGCCCGCGGATGTCACGTGTTGCTGGCCCCGACTGTCAACCTGCACCGAACCCCGCTAGGGGGGCGGAACTTCGAGTGCATGTCGGAGGACCCGTTTCTGACCGGTCGGATTGCCGTCGGCTTCATCCGCGGTGTGCAGGCCGGTGGCGTTGGGACCACGGTCAAGCACTTCGTTGCTAACGACTCCGAGTTCGAGCGCACGACGATCTCCTCGGAGGTGGATGAGCGGACCCTGCGGGAGGTTTCGATGCGTCCATTCCAGATGGCGGTCGCTGAAGGCGGCGCATGGGGTGTCATGGCCTCCTACAACCGGGTCAACGGGACGTACGCGGCCGAGAACAGGTGGATGCTGGACACCGTCCTCCGGGGCGAGTGGAGTTTCGACGGGATCGTGGTGTCGGACTGGTTCGGCACCAGGTCGACTGGCCCCTCGGTTACTGCAGGGCTGGACCTCGAGATGCCCGGACCGCCGCATTGGTACGGAGAGCGGCTCGTCGAGGCAGTCGAGGCTGGTGAGGTCCCCGAGTTGGCATTGGATAGAGCGGCCCGGCGGCTACTCCTCCTGGCCGAGCGGACCCGAGCCTTTGAAGAGCCTCACTTACGGGAAGAGGAGGAGTTGAACGAACTGGCTCACCGGCTGCTGGCTCGGCGGGCTGCCGCTGAGGCCATGGTCCTGTTGAAGAACGACCAGCTACTCCCACTTGAGGTCGACCGTTTGAGCAACCTGGCGGTGATCGGCCCGAACGCCGCGGCGGCGATGATCATGGGAGGTGGTTCGTCAGCCCTGGTTGCCCAGCATGAGACCTCACCCCTTGATGCCCTGGTCGACCGCTTGGGGGAACGCCTGGAGATCCGTTACGAACCCGGGGTTGTTACCGACAGGTCGGCCCAGCCGCTGGGCGGACGGACCACTGAACGGTCCGACGGTCAGCGGGGATTCGACGTGGTCTACTTCGACTCCACCGACTGGACGGGCCCCGAGGTGGGAACCTCAACCTTCCGGGATGGTCGGATCCTCCACTTCGACCGGGTCCCTGGAGTGTCCGACCTGCGGTCCTTCTCATTCCGGGCAACCACCACGTTTACCCCTGCGGTCGACGGTAACCACGCCCTCACGCTGGTGCAGGCCGGGCGGGCCCGACTGCTGGTGGACGGCCAGGTGGTGGTTGATGGGATCGCTCAACCCATGCCACTTGGTGAGGAGTTCTTCGGGATGGGGAGCGTTGAGGCGGACGCCGCCGTCCCTATGGTCGCCGGTCGACCTGTCGAGGTGACCGTCGAGTGGACGTCGGAGGGGGCGGCGTTCATAAGCGGCGCCAAAGTTGGCGTGCGGACGCCCTCGCCGGACGACCTCATGGACCGGGCCGTGGCGGCAGCGACCGAGGCCGACGTTGTCGTGCTCGTGGTTGGCACCAACCATGACTGGGAGACTGAGGGCCGGGATCGGGAGTCGATGGACCTGCCCGGTGATCAACCTGAGTTGATCCGGCGGGTGTGTGCGGCGAACTCGGACACCGTGGTCGTCGTTAACGCGGGATCTGTGGTTACCAGCGATTGGGCAGATGTTGCGCCTGCTGTGCTCCAGACGTGGTTCGGAGGCCAGGAGATGGCCGACGCCCTGGTGGACGTTCTGGTCGGGGACGACGAGCCGTCGGGTCGCTTGCCCACCACGGTGCCCCATCGCTTGCAGGACACGCCGGCCTTTCTCCACTATCCGGGCGAGAACGGTCGGGTGGTCTACGGCGAGGGGTTGTTCACCGGCTACCGCTGGTATGACGCACGAGACTTGCCGGTGGCCTTCCCGTTTGGTCACGGTCTGGGCTACACGGAGTTCTCCTGGGGGGAGCCCTCGCTGGGTGAGGTCCCGACCGTGGCCGATTTGGAGTCGGGGGCCACCCTGTTGGTCACCGTGCCGGTGACCAACGTCGGCGACCGGGCGGGCTCCGAGGTCGTGCAGTGCTACGTGGCTCCCCTAGCTCCGCGCTTAACCCGACCGGTGAGGGAGTTGCAGGGCTTTGCAAAGGTGCGCCTGGAACCGGGGGAGTCCACGGACGTCGTCGTCGTACTTGGCCACCGTGCCTTCGCCTACTGGGACCCCGGGGATCCCGGGTACTCCCAACGTTCGTCGAAGTCCCCCGTGGCCGCCGGTCAGGGGGTGGCTTCCCGCGACGAGCCCGGCTGGCACATTGATCCGGGGTCCTGCGAACTACATATCGGACCGTCGTCGGCCGACATCCGGGCCATTATTCCGCTCGATCTACGGTGAGCTTTTGTACCTTTCGGGCCTTCCACGCCGCACCGGTTGACCGGTAGTCTCGAGGACGACAACCAGCCGGGGAGCTCGGGCCTGATGCCGGGCTGAGAGGGCAGCGACCGTCGCCATCGACGGGGGCGCTGTCGACCCGACCAGAACCTGCTCCGGGTAATGCCGGCGAAGGGAGAGCCCATGGTCCGTGCCCGATCCTCCGCCTTCGGCTCGGGGTTCCTGGTGCTGGCCGTCCTGGTCGGATCAGCCTGTGGGGGGACCGACCCCATCACGTCGGTGCCGCTCAGCTCTGGTGATGGGTCGGCTGAACTGTCGCCCATCGGCCCGGTCACCTTGGTTACCCACGACTCGTTCTGGGTCTCGGAGGGAACGTTGGCTGCTTTCACGGCCGGGACCGGTATCGAGGTCGTCCTCCGGACGGCCGGTGACACCGGTCAGATGGTTTCGACGGCCATTCTCACCGCCGGCGACCCGATGGGCGATGTGATGTTCGGTGTCGACAACACCTTCCTCCAACGTGCGCTGGACGCCGACCTCTTCGAGTCCTACCGGTCGCCGGCCTTGGCCGACGTACCGACCGCTTTACAACTCGACCCGTCGCACCGGGTCACGCCGATCGACTTCGGCGACGTGTGCGTCAACTACTGGATCGACCGCTTCGACGATGGCCATCTTGCGCCCTCCACGCTGGCCGACTTGGCCGACCCGGCCTATGCCGACCAGTTGGTGGTCCAGAACCCGGAGACCTCGTCTCCCGGGCTGGCCTTCTTATTGGCCACCATTGCCGAGTTCGGCGACGGTTGGGAGGACTACTGGGCTGCCCTCCGCGACAACGGCGTGGTGGTGACAGCTGGCTGGGAGGACGCCTACTACGGCGAGTTTGTGTCCGGAGGTGGGAACCGACCGATCGTGGTCAGCTACGCGTCCAGCCCGCCCGCCGAGGTGATCTATGCCGACCCGCCGGTCGATACCCCGCCCACCGGGGTGGTTACCGACACCTGCTTCCGCCAGGTCGAGTTCGCCGGGATCCTGGCCGGAACGCCGAACCGGCTCGCAGCTGAGATGCTGGTCGACTTCCTCCTGTCGCCCACCTTCCAGGAGGACATTCCGCTGAACATGTTCGTGTTCCCGGCCCTGTCGACAGCCATCCTGCCGCCGGCTTTCGTGGACTTCGTGGAGTTGGCTGACGATCCGCACGTACTGGACCCGGCCGAGATTGAGGCCAATCGCAACACCTGGACCGAGCGGTGGACCGAGATCGTTCTGCGCTGAGTCCGTGGCGCCGATCAGGAAGGGTGGGCTGACGTGGGCCCGGTCCGATGGGCGGCGCGGGTGTTGTGCGTCGTCGTGCCTGGCGCCTTCCTGGGAGTCTTCTTCTTGTATCCGGTGGGGACGATTCTGGTCCGGGGACTGGGGGCCGACGGCCTAGACGGGCTCCTCGGCCTTCCAGGGCGGGCCTCGTTCCGGGGGGTGGCGTGGTTCACGGTTTGGCAGGCCACGGTGTCCACCCTGCTCACCGTGGTCGTGGCCCTGCCCGGTGCCCACCTGCTGGCCCGGCGCCGGTTTCGGGGCCGGGCGCTGTTCCGGGCGGCCACCACCGTGCCGTTCGTCCTGCCCACCGTGGTAGTTGGCGGAGCCTTTCTGGCCCTGTTCGACCGCTTCGGCTTGGTCGACGGCCCGTTCCGGGCGACCCGCACCGTGTGGGCCATCCTGGTCGCCCACGTCTTCTTCAACGTGGCCGTGGTGTTGCGCACTGTCGGCGGCTTCTGGGAGGGCCTCGACCACCGACCAGAAGAGCAGGCCCGGGTCCTGGGGGCCACGCCGTGGCAGGCCTTCCGGTGGGTCACCCTGCCCCGGCTCTGGCCGTCGATCGCCGCTGCCTCGTCGATTGTGTTCCTATTCTGTTTCACCTCGTTCGGGGTGATCTTGATCCTCGGCGGGCCGACCCGGGCCACCCTGGAGACCGAGGTGTGGCGCCACGCTGTGTTCAGAGGCGACCTGACCTCCGCGACGGCCCTGGCTGTGGTTCAGTTGGCCGCCGTCTTGGCCATGGTCGTGGTGGCCAACCGTCTCCAGCGGCAGCGAGCCGTCGGCCAGCGGCCGGTCCACCGAAAGGTTCCCCGGGCCGAGGCCCGGCTGCTGGCCGGGAACCTGGGCCTGCTGGGAGCGGTGCTCGGTCTGCCGGTCGCTGTACTGGTCGAGCGGTCGCTGGCCACCGACGGTGGCTGGTCGCTGAGCAACTACGCCGCCCTGGCCGACCGGGTCAACCTGCTTCCCGTCTCGGCGATCGAAGCGTTACAAAACTCGCTGCTGTTCGCAGTGGTGGCCACTGGCCTGGCCGTCTTGGTCGGAGGCCTGGCCTCACTGGTCGTGGTCCACGGCCGGCGGGCCGCGTCCCGGGTCTTCGACTTGGGGATGATGCTGCCGCTGGGCGCCTCGGCGGTCACCCTGGGGTTCGGCATGCTGATCGCCCTAGACGAGCCGCCCCTGGACCTACGGTCGTCGCGGTGGCTGGTGCCGGTGGCCCACGCCCTGGTCGGTGTGCCGTTCGTGATGCGGACCGTGGTGCCGACCTTGCGGGGAATCGACAGTCGACTCCGGGAGGCCGCCGCGACGTTGGGGGCCTCACCGGCCCGGGTCCGGCGCGAAGTGGACCTTCCAATCGCCGCCCGGGCCCTGGCCGTGGGGGCCGGGTTCTCGTTCGCCGTTTCGCTGGGGGAGTTCGGGGCCACCTCGTTCCTGCCCCGCAACCCCGACCGGTTGACTGCCCCGCTGGCCCTCTTCCGCCTCTTGGGTACACCCGGGGAGACCCTGCGGGGCCAAGCCATGGCACTGGCCGTGGTGCTCATGGTCCTGACCGCCGCCTCAGTGCTGGTCATCGAAGGTTGGGGACGTCGGGGCAGCGTTCGGGGGGACCTGTGAGCCTCCGAGTGGAGGGCCTGACGCTGGCCTTCGACAGTGTGCTGGTGCTGGACGGCATTGACCTCGAGGTGGCCGAGGGCGAAGTGGTGGTGTTGTTGGGACCGTCGGGATGCGGCAAGAGCACCCTGCTCCGGGCCATCGCTGGCCTGGAGCGTCCCTCGGCGGGACGGGTCTGGTGGGGTGACGAGGACCTGACCGTTGCGGCCACCCACCAGCGGGGCATGGGCCTCATGTTCCAAGACCACGCCCTGTTCCCTCACCGCGACGTAGCCGGCAACGTGGAGTTCGGCCTGCGGGTAGCCGGGATGCCCGCCGACCAGCGAGCCCACCGGGTGCGGCGGGTGCTGGATCTGGTGGGCCTTCCGGGCTTCGGCGACCGCCGGGTCGACACCCTGTCGGGCGGGGAGGCCCAGCGGGTGGCGTTGGCCCGGTCACTGGCCGCCGGGCCCCGACTGCTGATGCTCGACGAACCGCTGGGCTCCCTGGACCGGGCCCTTCGGGAGCGGCTCACCGCCGAGCTGGGAACGCTGCTACGGCGCCTAGGCCAGGCCGTGGTCCACGTCACCCACGACCACGACGAGGCCTTTGCCCTGGCCGACCGGATCGCCGTGATGGGGGGTGGCCGCCTGGTCCGAGTGGGGACACCGGCCGAGGTGTGGGCCGATCCGCGGTCGGTGCATGCCGCCCGGTGCCTAGGCCACGAGAATCTCGTCGACCTGGATGGCGACGGTGGGTGTGCCCTGGGTCGCCTGGGCGACGGGCCAGGCACTGTGCTGGTCCGCGGCGACCGCCTAGTTGTCCGACCCGCACCTCCGGCCGGTGGGCTGGTGGGCGAGGTCCGGCGTACCTCGATCCGGGGTGGGCGGACCCTCCTTGACCTGGACGTGGCAGGCGTCGCCATCCGGGCCTGGTGGGACGGGCCGACCGTCGTTGGTGACCGGGTGGAGTTGGTCCTGGCTGACGGGGCGGTCGTGCCCCTGGCCGGGTAGGCCGCTCAAGCCCCGTCAAAATGGGGGGCCAGGTCGGTCTTGACCACCTTGCCCAGGGCGTTTCGGGGAAGGCCGTCGAGCACCAACATCCGGGATGGCACCTTGTAGTGGGCGAGATGTTCCCGACAGAAGGCGACTACGGCTTCAGGCAGCGTGTCCGGGTCGACGTCGTCGGTGGCGACCAGGGCGGCCACGACGGCCTCGCCCAGGCGGTCGTCAGGTACCCCGAGGACGGAGGCCTCCCGCACCCCCGGGTGGTCCAGCAGCACCCTCTCCACTTCAGCCGGGTAAACGTTGGCCCCGCCCCGCAGGATCATCTCGGTCCGTCGGCCCCGGACCACCAACTGGCCGCCATCCAGGAAACCGAGGTCACCGGTGTGGAGCATCGCGCCCCGCAGAGCCTCCGCGGTGGCCTCGCCCCGGTTCCAGTAGCCGAGCATCGGGGTCCACGAGCCGGCCCAGGGCCCGTGGTCGGCCGGAGCGATACAAACCTCACCCGTTTCGTCCGAGGGGATCTCCCGGTCGTCGTCATCGACGATCACCACACGGACCGGGTCGAGGGGGTAACCGGCGCCGTCGGACCGGGTCGGGAAGTCCGCACGTTCCCGGGTCACCCCGGACGGGGCCTCGGTCAGGCCGTAGCCGATGGTGGCCGGGGTGCCGAACTTCTCCCGCCAGGCGGCCCGCAGCGCCGGAGGAGAGTGGCCGGCACCGATGATGGTCTGGGACAGAGGGGCCAGGTCGTCACCTGCTACCCCAGGGTGGGCCACCAGGTCGTGGGCCAGGGTAGGTACCAGGGTGATCCGGTTGATGCGCTGTTCCCGGATGTCGGTGGCCAGACCCACGGGATCGGATCGGTCCAACAGGACGGCTGTGGTGCCCCGGAGGTACGACCACAGTGGTCCCAGGACGAGAATGTTCAAGATGGTGAGAGCGAGCACCGTGCCGTGCCGTTCGTCGTCCCGGGCTGGTGCCGAGGTACGGCTGGAGATGCCCGGCCACAGCAGGTTGTGTTGGGAGTGCACGGCACCCTTGGGGCGTCCCGTGGTCCCCGAGGTGTAGGCGATAGCCGCCGGGGCGTGGGGGTCCACGTCGACAGTCGGAGGGGGCTGACCGGCGGCCACCAGGTCGGCCCACGTACCAGACCCGTCGCCGGGATCGACAGTGAGCGTTTGGAGATCATCGGAGGCGACGGTCTGTTCGGGACTGGCGATGAACAGGGAGGCCCCGGTGTCCTCCAGCATCCACCGGGCCTCCGGCGGAGCCAGGTTGGTGTTGATGCCCAGCCAGACGGCCCCCAGACGTTGGACAGCCAGGAACGCCTCAACGACAGCCGAGACGTTGGGAAGCGACAAGGCGACCCGGTCACCCGACTGGATACCGAGGGCGGCCAGACCACCGGCCGCTGCCGTCACCCGCCGGTCCAACTCGGCGTAGGTCAGGGAGAGGTCACCCCACACGAGAGCCTCCCGGTCAGGGTGCTCAACCAGCCCCCGGTCGAGGCAGGCGGCCACCGTGGACGGCCCCTCCGGAAAGGGGGAGGGAGTGGGGCGGTCCACCAAGCCCTGGTGGTCCACAGCGGGTCGTGGGTGAGGCACAAAAGACGAGGCTAGGACCGATCGGTTTGGCTCAGCTGCCTGTGTCATAAGCCATTGGTTCGGCACGCATCCAGTTACGTACACCTTGGTCTCCCGGACTCGCATCGGTAGGAAGTTCGGGTCTACGGTTCCGAATTACGAGATGTGGGAACCATCCCAATCATCTCGAAATAACGGTGTTTTGACTACGAGGGGAACTGTTCCATGAGGACTCGACTGCGCAGGTTGACCCTACTTTTGGCGGCTTTCGCGCTTATGGCAGGAGCCTGTGGCTCCGATGAGGCCGAGACCACGACGGCTGCTCCGGCGGCTACGACGGCTGCTCCGGCGGCTACTACGGCTGCTCCGGCTACTACGGCTGCTCCGGCTCCCGAGGAGGTCGGCACGGTTGCTGACCATCTTGGTGATGGTTCGTTGGGCACCGTTGAGGTGGGTTCCGGCGAGGACATTCAGATTCGTTCGCTGAACGCCATTTCTGGCGATGTGGCGTTCTTGGGTATCCCGAACCAGCGCGGCGTCGAGATGGCCATTGCTGATTACGGGTCCATTGGTGGCCATGACGTGTCGATGGGTACTGGTCTTGATGACTTGTGCTCAGCTGATGGTGGCCAGGCGGCTGCCCAGACGATCGTGGCTGACGAGCAGGTTGTCGGTGTGATTGGCACGAGTTGTTCGGGTGCGGCGGCTGCTGCGGCTCCGTTGATCTCTGAGGCCAACATGGTGATGATCTCGGGTTCGAACACCAGCCCGTCGTTGACCAGTGACCTGGCCGGCACGGCAGGTTCGAACAACTACCCGGGCTACTACCGCACAGCGCACAACGACCTGTACGGGCGCTGCGGCGGCTGGTTTTGCTATCGAGGTGCTTGGTGTGACGTCGGCGGCGGCCATCCATGATGGCG
>JAKURV010000019.1 GCA_022452035.1 Acidimicrobiales bacterium
CCGACCACGACGACGGTGGCGCCGACCACGACGACGGTGGCGCCGACCACGACGACGGTGGCGCCGACCACGACGACCGTGGCGCCGACCACGACCAGCACCCGACCCCCAGCCCGCGGGATGGTCCCTCCCCGGCCGGTCTATATCGGCTGATCCGCGAGCGGGAGAGCCGACCTATGCTCCACTTCCGGAACTCCCACCGCCGACGAGAGCACCCACGCCCCTCATGGAACTGGTCACCCACAAGAAGCTGTACCTCGTCGCCGGTCGGATCAGCCGACCGCTGGCCGAGTCGATCGCCGCCGAGCTGGGCGAGTCGCTAGGCGAGCCGAACCTGGCCGACTTCTCGAACGGCGAGATCCACTGCCGGTTCTCGGAGTCCATCCGAGGGTCTGACGCCTTCATCATCCAGACCCATTGCCATGCCGGGGACATGTCCATCAACGACGCCCTAATGGAGCACCTGATCATGGTGGACGCAGCCCGCCGGGCCTCGGCCAAACGAATCACCGTGGTTTGTCCCCACTATGGCTATGCCCGCCAGGACCGCAAGGCCTCAGGACGTGAGCCCATCACGGCCAAGCTGGTGGCCAACCTGTTCAAGGAGGCAGGGGCCAGCCGCCTGGTTAGCGTCGACCTCCACTCTGGCCAGATCCAGGGCTTCTTTGACGGTCCTGTCGACCACCTGACCGCCATGCCGGTGCTGGTCGACCACCTCCGGTCCCTAGAGGGAGACCTGACCATCGTCTCGCCCGACGCCGGCCGCGTGAAGGTGGCCGAGCGCTACGCCATACAACTCGGGGCCGACCTGGCCATCGTGCACAAGCGGCGCAACCACTCGGCGTTTCACTCCGTGGAAGCCAAGGAGGTCGTCGGCGAGGTGGACGGCAAGGTGTGCATCCTCGTTGACGACATGATCGACACGGCGGGCACCATCTGCGCGGCGGCCGACCAGCTCACGGAACGTGGTGCGGCCAGGGTCGTCGCCGCCACCACCCACGGGGTGTTCTCCGGGCAGGCCATGGAGCGTCTGGCCGCCTCGTCGATCGAAAAGATCATCGTGACCGACACCGTGCCGCTGCCCGAGGACGCCGACCACGACCTGATCGAAGTGCTGTCGGTGGCACCCCTGATTGCCAGGGCCATCGACGCCGTATTCGAGGACACCTCGGTCAGCGAGATCTTCGGTGGCAACAACCTGGCCTGAGCCGGGCCCGATCACCAGCCGTCGGTCATTGCCCAGGTCACCCGACCGGCCCGTGAGATCCACCGGTAGACTCGCCCGTCGGTTCCCACGGGACCGGCCATGCGCCTCCCCTCCGCCCCAGAAAGCCTTCCCATGAGCGAGATCGTCCTCTCCGCCGAGACCACTCGGGTCACCGGAACCCGATCCAGCCGCCGCCTCCGGCGGGCCGGGCGCGTTCCCGCCGTGGTCTACGGCCTCTCCCAGGATCCGGTCAGCATCGACGTGGCGTGGAGCGACCTCCGCCTCGCCTTGACCACCGATGCCGGCGTCAACGCCGTCATCCACCTCGAGCTCAGCGGTGAGAAGCAGATGTCCATCGTCAAGGACATCCAACGTCACCCGGTGCGGCGCGACGTCACCCACGTGGACTTCCTTCGAATCGACCCCAAGCAGGACGTGACCGTGGACGTGCCGATTGTCATGATCGGCGAGGCCAAGGAAGTCACCGACGCCGACGGCATGGTCGACCAGAACCTGTTCAGCCTGACCGTGAACGCCGCTCCGGACAGCATCCCCAACGAGTTCGAGGTGGATATCTCGGGCCTGACAATCGGGGACTCCCTGCGCGTTGGCGACATTGTCCTCCCGTCCGGCGTCACCACCGACGTCGACGTCGAGGAGACGGTGGCCGTCGGCATGATCACCCGCTCGACGCTCGAGGCCATGGCGGCCGACGAGGCTGCGGAGGCCGAGGCACTGGCGGCCGAGGAGGCAGCCGAGGCAGCCGAGGGTGAGGGCGACGAGGCTTCTGCCGACGACGCTGGTGCCGCCGCCGACGAGGCCGCCGACGACGAGTAGCGGTCAGGGCCGACCCGTGCTGTGGCGGTCCCGAGCCGGACGAACCGGCGAACCGGCGGCCTGGATGGTTGTCGGTCTGGGAAACCCTGGTGACCGGTATGCCGGCACGCGCCACAACGTGGGCGCCGACGTGATCGGCCTGCTGGCCGACCGCCACGGCGGGACGCTGAAACGCTCCAGGGAACTTGCCCTGTCGTGTGAGGTGCGTGTCGACGGTGAACGGGTAGCTCTGGCTTTCCCGCAGACGTTCATGAACGAATCCGGCCAGTCCGTCGGCCGCCTGATCCGTCGCTACGGCATCGAAGATCCCGGGAGGATCGTGGTCGTCCACGACGAGCTGGACCTCCCGGTCGGGGGGCTACGGATCAAGGCAGGGGGTGGCCTGGCTGGTCATAACGGCCTGCGGTCCATCACCGCCCACCTGAAGACCCAGGACTACCTCAGGGTCCGCATCGGAGTCGGTCGCCCACCAGGCCGCCGGTCGGGTGCCGACCACGTGCTACGCCGCCCTGGTCGGGCCGAAGCCGACGAGTTGGGCATCGTGGTACAAGAGGCGGCGGACGCCGTGGAGGCCGTGCTGGCCGACGGCGTGGACGCCGCCATGTGCCGCTTCAACGACCGTTCGTGAAACGGTCAGCGACCAACCACCACCGATGACCGCCATTCTGGGGGCCCTTCCGGCCCTCCTTGACGACGAGCCGGCCCTCGCCTCGGTCCTTGGCCGCCGGTCGGCCGCCCTGGCCGTCGCCGAACCGGCTCGGGCCATGGTGCTGGCCGCCCTGGTGCAACGTGCCGGACGCCTCCCGCTGATCGTTGCCGTCCCGACCGGCCTGGAGGCCGAGCGCCTAGCCAACGACCTTCGCCTGTATCTCGGTGACCGCGCCGTCGAATCCTTCCCCGCCTGGGAGACCCTGCCCTTCGAACGGGTCAGCCCGGGCGTCGAGACCATGGGCCGGCGTCTCCGGGTCCTGCACCGGCTCAGCGACCTGGAGGACCCCCCGGCGGTAGTCGTGGCCTCCGGTCGGGCCCTCGTGCAGAGACTCGGCCCTGGGGCGGGCCGGACGCCGCCCCAACGAATCGGCCCGGGCGACATGGTGGACCAGAGCAACCTGGTGGCCGACCTGATAGCCACCGGCTACCGCCGCGAGTACCAGGTTGAGCACCGGGGGGAGATGGCGGTCCGGGGATCCATCGTCGACGTATGGCCGTCGACGACCGACGCCCCGTTCCGTATCGACCTATGGGGCGACGAGGTCGACCGGCTGACCGAATTTGGGGTGGCCGACCAGCGGGCCACCGTGCATCGCGCCGAGGTGGAGATCTACCCGTGTCGCGAACTCATCCCAGACCAGGAGGTGCGGGAGCGGGCCACCGCCCTGCTAGCCGAGCAGCCCTGGGGGCGCGAGCAGTGGGACCGCTTAGCCGATGGCGAGCTGTTCGATGGCATGGAGTCCTGGTTGCCCTGGCTGTCAGGCGATGAGCGGGTGCTCTTCGACCTGGTCGACAACGACGCCTTGGTGGTGGCCGTAGAACCCCGTCGCCTTCGGGACCGGATTGCCGACCTACGGGCCGAGGAGGCCGAGCTGGCCACCACGCTGGCCGCCACCTGGGGGGCCGACGGAACGGCCTTCCCGCGCCTGCACACCGAATGGGAACGCCTGCTGGTCCACACCGAAGCGCCGGTCTGGACGATTGCCGCCGTTCCGGACAGTCCAGGGGTAGAGACCGTGGTTGCCTCCGGATGGGGACGTGACGCTCTGGTCGACGAGGCCGAAGGCGTACCGGGCCGCCTACGCCGCCTCCTGGCCGACGGACACCGGGTGGTGGTGGCCGCCGACGGACGCGGCTCGGTCGATCAGCTGGCCCGACGCCTCCGCGACGCCGGAGTGGAGGTCGTCCCGATGGCCGGTGACGAGGTGGGGAAAGATCCAGGCGCCTCACTGGTCGTGGCCCCCGTGGAGAGCGGCTTCGTCCTCCCCGAATCCCGGCTGGCCGTAGTCACCGAGTCCGAGCTGACCGGACGCCGCCGGACCCGACGCCGGACCCGTCCCCGGCGCACGGCAGCAGTCCGGGTCTTTGAAGACCTTTCACCAGGGGACCACGTCGTCCACGAGCAGCACGGTGTGGCCCGCTTCGGCGGCCTGGTGACCCGGACCCTGGGCGGTGTCGAACGCGACTACTTGCTGCTGGAGTACCGGGGCGACGACCGGCTCTACCTTCCCACCGACCAGATCGATGCCATCAGGCCGCACACCGGAGGTGAGACGCCCAGCCTCAGCCGGATGGGGGGCGCCGACTGGCAAAAGACCAAGGCCCGGGTGCGCTCCGAGGTGGCCGAGATCGCCCAGGAACTCGTCACCCTCTACCAGGCCCGAACCACTGCCGCCGGCCACGCCTTTGCCGAGGACACGCCGTGGCAGCGCGAGCTGGAACAGTCCTTCAGCTTCCAGGAGACGCCAGACCAGTTCCGGGCCGTCGAGGACGTCAAGGGCGACATGGAACGGCCGGTGCCCATGGACCGGCTGGTGTGCGGCGACGTGGGATTCGGCAAGACCGAGGTGGCGGTCCGAGCCGTCTTCAAGGCCGTCCAGGACAGCCGACAGGCCGCCGTACTGGTTCCGACCACTCTGCTGGCCCAACAACACGGCCAGACCTTCCGCGACCGCTTCGCCCCGTACCCCATCCGAGTTGAGGTCCTCAGCCGATTCCTCACCACCGCCGAGGCCCGGCGAGTTGTCGCCGGGCTGGCCGACGGGTCGGTGGACGTGGTGATCGGCACCCACCGCCTTCTCTCCGACGACGTCCGGTTCAAGAAGTTGGGCCTGCTGGTCATCGACGAGGAACAGCGCTTCGGGGTCGTCCACAAGGAGGCGATCAAGAAAATTCGGACCGGGGTGGACGTCCTGACCCTGACCGCCACTCCGATCCCGCGGACGCTGGAAATGTCGCTGACTGGCATCCGTGACCTCAGCCTCATTAACACCCCACCTGCCGACCGCCAACCGATCCTGACCTACGTCGGCGACTATGACGAGCGACCGGTGGCCGAGGCCATCCGCCGAGAACTCCTCCGGGAAGGCCAGGTCTTCTTCGTACACAACCGGGTGCACGACATCGACCAGGTAGCGGGCGGGGTCCGCGAACTGGTCCCGGAGGCCCGAGTGGCCGTGGCCCACGGCCAGATGGACGAAGCCACCCTGGAATCGGTGGTCATGGACTTCTGGGACGGCGGGTACGACGTCCTGGTATGCACCACCATCATCGAGTCGGGCATCGACATGCCGACCGTCAACACGTTGGTGGTGGACAGGGCCGACCTGTTGGGCCTCGGACAACTTCACCAGTTGCGGGGCCGGGTGGGTCGGGCCGGCCAGCGGGCCTACGCCTACCTGTTCACCCCTCCGGACCGGGCTCTCAGCGAGGAGGCCCACGAGCGGCTACGCACCATCGGCGAGACCACCGAGCTGGGGTCGGGATTCCGGATTGCCATGCGGGACCTGGAGATTCGGGGGGCCGGCAACCTGCTGGGCACCGGCCAGAGCGGCCACATCGCCGCGGTCGGCTACGACCTCTACTGCCAGATGGTCACCGAGGCCGTGGCCGAGTTGGCTGGGACCACGACACCCGACGTGCCGGAGATCCGCGTCGAGCTCCCGGTCGACGCCCACCTGCCCGACGACTACGTGTCGCGTAGCGACCTCCGCCTGGAGGCCTACCGGCGTCTGGCCGCCGCCGGGACCAGCCCGGACCCGGCCGACGTGGACGCCGTGCAAGCCGAGTGGGAGGACCGGTACGGTCCGGTGCCCGAGCCCGCCCGGGCTCTGCTGGCCGTGGCCCGCCTGCGGACGGCCTGCGTGGCCCGGGGCATCACCTCCGTAGTAGCCACCCGGGGTCCGGGGCTGGGTGGGCCCGATCTCCTGGCCCGCTGCGCCCCCGTGGTCCTGCCCCTAAGCCGTCAGACCCGGCTAGCTCGGCTTCACAGCGACGCCCGCTACAAGGAAGGGCCTCGCCAGCTCCTCCTGCCCGTAGGCCGGAACGACCCAGCCGGTGCGCTTACCCAGTTGCTGGAGGACCTGGTGCCGGTGGCCGTCGAGGCGGTCCCGACCGACCAGACCGACGACCAGGCCTGACCGTCCCCTAGCATCCACTCCTCGTGGCACCCGCTTCTCACACCCTGTCGTCCGGCCGCCTTCTAGCAGTCGCACTGGTCCTGCTGGTGGTCACGGCATGCGGATCGACGACCATCGCCGTCCGGGTGGGTGCCTCCACGCTGGACCGCGACGCCGTGGCCATCCTGGTCTCGGAGGTCACCGGCCAACCGGTCGGCGGGAGCCTCGACGCCGTCGTGGCAGCCGGCGTGGTGGACCGTTACGTCCGTTACGAGGCCCTGGTCGACCTGCTGGCCGAGAACGGCGTGGTGGTCACCGACGACGACCAGGCGGCTGCCCGGGACCGGCTCCTGGCCGCCGGGATCGATCCCGGAGACCCAAGCCTTCCCCGAATCACCAGATGGCAGGCCGCCCTGGACCTGGTGGAGGTCGGCGTTCCCGGCGTACAGGCCTCCTACGACGGCAATGCTGCCCTGCTCGGCCACGACCTGTGTACCAGCCACATCCTGGTCTCAGAAGAGGACGATGCCCACGCCGTCCTCCATCTGCTCGCTCAGGGCGAAGATTTCGCCATTCTGGCCGGCAACGTGTCCCAGGATCCGGGGTCCGCGCAGAACGGTGGTGCTCTGGGCTGCGTGCCGTTGGGCGCCTTCGTTCCGACCTTCGAACGTGCCGCCCTCGGGGCGCTAGCCGAGGGTCGGACCCTGGTCGGGCCGGTGCCCAGCCAGTTCGGCTTCCACGTGATCCGCATCGATGAGGTCCGGCGAGTTGACCCGGTGCCGTTCGCCGAGTTGGACCAGCGCCGGTCGGCCGCCCTGCTCCAGATCGCCGGGCTGACCCGCACGGTCGAAGTCGAGTCCCGCTACGGCACCTGGGACGCCGCCGTGGGCCGGGTTGCATCGCCGCCGGGGCCTTTGGCTCCCGCCCTGGCCCGGCTGGGGTCGTGACCGAGCGACAGCCCGTCGTCACCGACGATCTCCAGCGCTTTGTCGAGCTGGTAGCCACCCTCCGCCGGGATTGCCCGTGGGACGCCGAGCAGACCCACTCGTCGCTGCGTTCCTACCTCCTGGAGGAGGCCCACGAGCTGCTGGAAGCGCTCGACGCCTACGACGAGGCGACCGGTAGCGGATCCGAGGACCTGAAAGAGGAGTTGGGCGACCTGCTGTTTCAGGTGGTGTTCCACGCCCGGATCGCCGCCGACGACGGTCGCTTTGACCTGGCCGACGTGGCTCGGGGCATCCACGACAAGCTCCGCCACCGCCATCCGCACGTATTCGGGGACGTGGTGGCTGAGGACTCCGGCCAGGTTCTGACCAACTGGGACCGGATCAAGCAGGCGGAGAAGGGCCGGGAGTCGGCCCTGGACGGGATCCCGTCGACCCTTCCGTCCCTGGCCGCGGCCCAGAAGGTGGTGCGACGGGCCGGCGGGCTGGGCCTGGAGCCCGGCGACCCGGTCGGCGACCCGTCAACCGACCCCGACGCCCTCGGTGACCTGCTGCTGTCCCTAGCCGCTACGGCCCACGACGACGGCCTGGACGCCGAGGACGCCCTACGGGGGGCAGTGGCTCGGTTCACCCGCCTGGTGCGGCGGGCCGAGGCCCTGGCCGCCGCCGACGGCGTCGACCTCCGCGAGGTGGAGCCCGCGGTGGCGGCCCGCTACCGAAAGCGAGCCCTGGCTGAGCCTGGACACGGCTAGCGTTGTCACCGTCGACCGTGGCGGCCGAGGACGTCCCGAGCGGTCCGACCGCACGGTTTTCCGGGCGAGCGTCGGAGCGAGAGGCCGGAGGAGACGGATCGTGAGCAGCATCGAGGTTGTCGTCGGACGACAAGTTCTAGACAGCCGGGGAAACCCGACGGTTGAAGTGGACGTGGTTCTAGCCGGGGGGGCGTCAGGCCGCGCCATGGTCCCCAGCGGCGCGTCGACCGGAATGTTCGAGGCAGTGGAGCTCCGCGACGACGGCCCGACATGGGCTGGGAAGGGTGTATCGACCGCGGTAGGCAACGTGAACAGCGAACTGGCGGCCGCCGTCCACGGCCTAGACGCCTACGACCAGCGGTCCGTCGACCAGGCGCTCTGCGACGTCGACGGAACCGACGACAAGGGTCGACTGGGAGCCAACGCCATCCTGGGGGTATCCCTCGCCGTGGCCCGAGCCGCAGCAGCCGACGCCGAGGCGCCACTGTTCCGCTATGTCGGCGGGGCCAACGCCCACGTGCTCCCGGTGCCCATGCTCAACGTGCTCAACGGCGGAGAGCACGCCGACAACAACGTCGACCTTCAGGAGTTCATGCTCATGCCGGTGGGCGCCGCCTCGTTCTCTGAAGGTCTGCGCTGGGGGGTCGAGTGCTACCACGTGCTCAGGAAGGTGCTCTCCGAGCGCGGCCTAGCCACGGCCATCGGCGACGAGGGTGGGTTCGCCCCCGACCTGGGGTCCAACGAGGAGGCAGTGCAGCTGCTGGTCGAGGCGGTCGAGAAGGCCGGACTGGTCCCGGGCGACGACATGGCCTTGGCCCTGGACGCCGCCTCCACCGAGTTCTTTCGGGACGGCGCCTACCACCTCTCCGGAGAGGGGCGGAGCCTGTCGCCCGACGAGATGGTGGCCTACCTGGCCGACCTCTCAACCCGCTACCCGATCGTGTCCATCGAGGATGGGATGGCCGAGGAGGATTGGGACGGATGGGCCGCCCTGAACGCGGCCATCGGGGACCGCGTCCAGCTGGTGGGTGACGACCTGTTCGTCACCAACGTCCAGCGGCTACAACGGGGCATCGACGCTGGTGTGGCTAACTCCATCCTGGTGAAGGTCAACCAGATCGGCACGCTCACTGAGACCCTGGAAGCCGTAGAACTGGCCAATGCCAACGGGTGGACGGCCGTGATGTCGCACCGCTCCGGCGAGACCGAAGACACCACCATTGCCGACCTGGCTGTGGCTACCAACTGCGGCCAGATCAAGACCGGTGCGCCGGCCCGCAGCGACCGTGTGGCCAAGTACAACCAGCTTCTACGCATCGAGGAGATGCTGGGCGAAGCGGCCGCCTTCCGCGGTCGGACCGCCTTGGCCGGCGGCTGACCCCGTGCGGCCCGCCACCACCCGCCGCCTGGCCTTCCTGGGGGTGACCGTGGCCGCCATGCTGGCCGCCCTAACGCTGGGCGTGGTGCCGTTTCGCGACTGGCTGGAGCAGAGAGAGCGCACGGCCGAGCTCCGAGTCGAGGTGGCCGAGGTGGAGGCCGTCAACCAGTCGTACGAAGAGCGGATTGACGCCCTCAACACCGACGAGGAGATCGAGCGTCGGGCCCGCAGCGAGTACAACCTGATCCGACCGGACGAGGAGGCCTACGCCGTGCTCCCGCCGCCCCGGTCCGAATACCCGGTGCCCGGGATCTGGCCCTTCGCCGACTGAGCGGTCCGGTGGCGGGTGTCGTCCCGCCCAAGGACCACCGGTAGTGTCCGCTGCCTCGGGACCGACGCCAACCGGCGTGGAGAGGGGAGACCGATGCAGGTATCGATGACCGTCAACGGGTCCAACGTCTCCCACGACGTCGAGCCCCGGACGCTCCTGGTCCACTACCTGCGTGAGCAGACCGGCCTGACCGGCACCAACATCGGCTGCGACTCGTCGTCATGCGGGGCTTGCACCATCCACGTGAACGGCGAGGCCGTGAAGTCATGCACGATGCTGGCCGTCCAGGCCGACGGGCAGGATCTGACCACCATCGAGGGCCTAGCCGACGGCGACACGCTGCACCCCATGCAGCAGGCCTTCCACGAATGCCACGCCCTGCAGTGCGGCTACTGCACCCCCGGCATGGTCATGGCCGCCGTCTCACTGCTCGACGAGGTGCCCGACCCGACCGAGGCCCAGGTGCGCGAGGGTCTGGAGGGGAACCTCTGCCGGTGTACCGGCTACCACAACATCGTGGCCGCCGTCCTGAAGGCTGCCGGGTCGTCGCAGTGATCCCGGTCCCTTTCGATTACGAGCGGGCCACCTCAGCCGAGCACGCTCTGGCCCTGCTGGCCGAGCACGGAGACGACGCCAAACTCCTGGCCGGTGGCCACTCGCTCCTGCCGCTCATGAAGTACCGGCTGGCCGCTCCGGCCCTGGTGGTCGACATCGGCCGGTTATCCGACCTGTCGTACGTTCGGGAGGACGGCGACGTACTGGCCATCGGGGCGCTGACGCGCCACCGGGACGTAGAGACCAGCGACCTCGTGCGAGCACAGACCGGCCTGCTGGCAGCAGCTACGTCCAAGGTTGGCGACCCCCAGGTGCGCCACCGGGGCACCCTCGGGGGCTCGTTGGCCCATGGCGACCCGGCGTCCGATCTTCCGGCCGCCCTGATCGCCCTGCGAGGTTCGGTCGTCGTTCAGGGTCCGGCCGGACGCCGAGAGGTGGCCGTCGACGACTTCTTCACCGGGTTTCTGGAGACCGATCTGGCCCCCGACGAGCTCCTAGTCGAGGTGCGGGTCCCCCGCATGCCCGAGGCCCGCTGGTCATTCCAGAAGTTCAACCGACGGGCTCAGGACTGGGCCATCGTGGGGGCCGCCGTGGTGGTCGACGGCGGTTCGTGCGGGGTGGGCCTGGTCAACATGGACTCCCGGCCCGTCCGGGCCGCCGGGGTGGAGGCAGCCGTGGATTCCGGAACGTCGGCTGCCGACGCAGCTGCCGTGGCTGCTGACGGCCTGGAGCCGCCCAGCGACCTCAACGCGGGAGGCGAGTACCGGTGCCACCTGGCCCGGGTCCTTACCCGCCGTGGCCTGGAGGAAGCAGGCTGCTGACCGCTCCGGGCGGCGGACGGCTGACGCCGGCCTCCGTCGCCCTAGCCTGACGGGCATGGTTCCGGATACCCCAGCAAACGAGGTCGCCTCGGTCGACGAGGTCGTCTCTGCCCTGTATGACCAGGACTACCTGGCCGACGAGGGCCTAGCCACCGCCATCTACCTAGCCCTGCGTCTCCGCCGTCCGCTGCTGCTGGAGGGCGAGGCCGGCGTGGGAAAAACCGAGGTGGCACGGGCGCTGGCCTCCTGGACGGGAGGAGAGCTGATCCGCCTCCAGTGCTACGAGGGCCTAGACGCCTCCCAGGCTGTCTACGAGTGGGACTACTCCCGCCAACTTCTGCACCTGCGAGCCGCCGAAGCGACGGGCGCCACGGCCCAGGCCGAAGTGGCCGATCTGGAAGACGAGCTCTACGACGAACGCTTCCTGGTCCGGCGACCGCTGCTCCGTTCGTTGGTCGCCCCGTCCGGAATTCCGCCGGTGCTGCTGATCGACGAGGTGGACCGGGCCGACGACGAGTTTGAGGCCTTCCTGCTGGAGATCCTGTCCGACTACGCCGTCACCGTTCCCGAGGTGGGGACCTTCCGGGCCGAGATTCCCCCGGTGGTGGTGATCACCTCAAACCGCACCCGCGACGTCCACGACGCCCTCAAGCGTCGATGCCTCTACCACTGGGTTCAGCACCCAGACGTGGACCGCGAGGTGGAGATCCTGCGGGTCCGGGCTCCCCACGTGCCGGCCGCCCTGGCCCGGGACGTGGCCACGGTGGCGGCCGAACTGCGGGACATGGGCCTGTACAAGCCACCCGGTGTGGCCGAGACCCTCGACTGGGCCGAGGCCCTGGTGCTGGTAGGCGTGGACGACCTCGACGAGACGGCCATGGAGTTCACCATCGGAACCCTCCTGAAGTACCGCGAGGACCAGGACCGCCTGCGGTCCCGTGGCTTCGGTGAGGTGGTTGGTCTGCTGCGCGGGGCCTGAGCGGTGGCCGTTGAGGTGCAGCTCACCCTGGACCGCCACCTAGTCCGCTTCGTCGACGAGCTCCGTCGGGCCGGGTTGGACGTTCCCCCCGGATGCACCCTGGAGTTCGGGCGGGCCGTGGCCGAGGTCGGTGCCACCACCCGGTCCGGCGTCTACTGGTCGGGCCGGGCCACCTTGGTCCGCCGACCGGAGGACGTGGAGCGGTTCGACGCGGTCTTCGAGCACCACTGGACGGGGGCGCCGACCGGTGGTCGGGTCCCAGTGGAGCACTCACCCGTCACCCTGGTCCTCGACACTGCCGATGACTCCCCGGGCCCCACCGACGAGGAGGGGGACCGGGGCGACGACCACCTGAGCGTGCGCTGGTCCCGAGCCGAAGTGCTCGGATCCCGAGACTTCGCCGAGTGCACCGACGGGGAGCTGGCCGAACTCCATGACCTGATGTCCCGGCTGCGGCTGTTCGGCGCCACCCGGCGCTGTCGTCGGCTCCGACCGACCTCTCGTCGGGGTCGCCCTGATCTCCGCCGGACCGTGCGGGAGGCGCTGCGAACCGGGGGAGAGCCCATGCGCCGGGTGTTCGCCGAACCCGGGGAGCGGCGCCGCCGCCTCGTGCTGCTCCTGGACGTGTCGGGGTCGATGGAGCCCTACGCCCGGGCCCTCGTCCGGTTCCTGCACGCAGCCATGGTCGGCCGTCGCGACGTGGAGGCCTTCGCCCTCGGTACACGGCTGACCCGTCTGACCCGCGAGTTGTCGACCCGTGACCCCGACGCCGCCCTGGCCCGGGCCGCCGAGGCCGTCACCGACTGGTCGGGTGGGACCCGGCTGGGCGACGGATTGCGTTCCTTCAACGACCGTTGGGGGGTCCCGGGGATGGCCCGGGGAGCCATCGTCGTGGTGTTGTCCGACGGCTGGGACCGCGGCCAGCCCGAGGTCCTGGGCGAGCAGATGGCCCGTCTGCAACGGGTGGCCCACCGGGTGGTGTGGGTGAACCCTCTGAAGGCCAGTCCCGGGTATGCCCCGTTGGCTGGAGGTATGGCCGCCGCCCTACCCCACGTGGACCGCTTCGTGGAGGGCCACTCCCTGGACTCGCTTCGTGAACTGGCCCTCGTGCTGTCCGAGCCCGGCTAGCCAAGCTCCGCTCAGCCGGTGTTACGCATTCCGGCGGCAATGCCGTTGATGGTCAGCAGCAACCCCCGCTGGAGTTCCTCGGAGACCTCGCCGGCTCGGGACCGGTGGAGCATCTCGACCTGTAAGACGTTGATGGGGTCCAGGTAGGCGTCGCGGACGGCCAGTGTTCGGCGCAGCATCGGCTTCTCGGCCAGCAGATCCTCTCCGGTGATGGCCTTGACCTCGCCAACTGTTCGGTGGTACTCGTCGACCACGGTGTCGAACAGGTGGTGGAGCGAGGGGTCCACGAGGCGTTCCACGTAGTGCCGGGCGATGGTCAGGTCGGTCTTGGTCAGCGTCATCTCCACGTTGGAGATGAATGTGCGGAAGAAGTGCCATTCCTCGAACATCCTGCGCATCTCGTCGCCGTGGCCGGCAGCCCGGCAGGCGGCCAGCCCGCTTCCGGCGCCGAACCAGCCGGGGATGATCTGGCGGGACTGAGTCCAACCGAACACCCACGGGATGGCCCGAAGGTCGGCGATTCCTGCAGTGGCGCCCCGACGTCGGGCCGGCCGGGAGCCGATGTTCATCTCCCCCAACTCCTCGACCGGAGTCGAGGTGGTGAAGTACTCGACCAGACCCGGGGTCTCCACAAACCGGCGATAGGCGGCGTAGGCATCGTTAGCCATGCCGTCCATGATCGAGTACCACCGCGTGATGGTGCCCTCGTCGTGGCGGGGGGACTTGTGGGCCAGGGAGGCCTCCAGCACCGCGGTGAACGCCAGGTCCAGGTTCCGACGGGCGATTTCCGGGTGGCCGTACTTGTCGGCGATGACCTCGCCCTGTTCGGTGAATTTGACCTCGCCGTCCAGGACGCCGTTGGGCTGGGAGAGAATCGAGGCGTGGGTCGGCCCGCCGCCCCGGCCGATAGTTCCGCCCCGGCCGTGGAACACCCGGATGGGGATCCCGGTCTCCGTCGAGACGTCCCGGATGGCTCGGAGGGCTTTGTGGATCTCCCACTGGGAGGTAGTGATCCCGCCGTCCTTGTTGGAATCGGAGTAGCCGACCATGACCTCCTGGGTACCGCCCCGCAGGTCGACGATCTGCCGGTAGGGCTCAACGGCGAACAAGGCCCGCAGGGTGGGGCCGATGGAGCGCAGGTCGTCGATGGTCTCAAACAGAGGGACGAAGCCCAGGCGGGCCGTGTCATGGGCAAGGTCGACCAGCCCGACCTCGCGGGCCAGAACCACGGGGGCCAGCACGTCCTCTACGCCCTGGGTCATGGAGATGATGTAGCTCTCGATGACGGCGTCGCCGTCCCGGTCCATGAGCGTGCGCAGGGTGCGAAACAGGGCCAGCGCCCCGGCGTCGTCTGGGGTACTGGGCGGTGCCAGCGGTCGGCGGCTGGCCAGCTCGGCGGCCAGGAGATCAGCTCGGTCGGCGTCGGAGGTCCCGACGTAGTCGAGGTCGTTGGCGGCAAAGAGGGTGGCCAGGGCCTCGTGGTGCCGGTCCGAATGCTCTCGGATGTCCAGTGTGGCGAAGTGGAAGCCGATCACCTGGAGGATCCGGCGTACCCGAGACAGGATGCCGTCGGCCAAAAGCTCGCCGCTGTTCTCCCGCAGGGACCGCTCGATTACCTCCAGGTCAGCGTCAAGGTGGGCCGGCGTCCGGTAGCCGCGTCGGCTGGTGTCACCGTCGGCGCTGGCCACGAGCCGTCGTCGGATGGCCTCGCACCGGACCCGGTAGGGCTCTGACCAGTCGATCCGACCCTGTACGTCCTTGAGTGCCGGGCGGTCAGCGTCGACGGCTTCCCGGAGCTCGTCGGACACCCCGTGGACGCGGGTGCTGATGCTCAGCTCGTGGCCGAGTGCCCCTACCTCGTCCACGAGGATTTCCAGGGCCCGCCGCCGCTGGAGGCCGAGAACCTGGTCGGTGGTGGCTGGGGAGACGTTCGGGTTGCCGTCCCGGTCGCCGCCCACCCAGGAGCCGAAGCGGATAGGGACGCGGTCCGTGGGAAGGGCCTGGCCGATAGATCGCAGGGCAGCCTGCATCTCGTCCAGGAGTTCAGGTATGGCCTCGCGGACGGTCAGGTCAAGGTAGTAGAGGACGGCTCGGGCCTCGTCCAGGGGTTCAGGCCGGACGTGACGTAGTTCGTCGGTCTGCCAGATGGCCTCGACCAGTTCCTCGATGCGCCGGTCGATACGACGACGGTCGGCTTCGGTCCGGCGACTCTCGCTGCGCTGCTCGATGAGGCGGCTGACCATGGCCAGTTTGTCCAAGATGGCTCGGCGAGACGCCTCGGTGGGATGGGCGGTGAACACCGGCCGCAGCTCGGCCCGGGCGACCAGGTTGGAGATCTCCGGTGGAGCGATGCCCGAGTCGGTCAGAGCCTGGACAGTCTCTTCGAACTGGTTGGCAAAGTTCGGCGAGCCAGAGTTCAGGTCCTCGATCCGGTGGACCTGTTCGGCCACGTTGGCCAGGTGGAAGTACACGGTGAAGGCGCGGACCAGCAGGATGGCGTGGGCCACGTCGGTGTCGTCGAACAGTTCGTGGAGTTCCGCCGTTACGTCCTCGTTGGAGCCCTGGTCCCGAAGGTTGCGGGTAAGCATCCGGACCCGCTCTACGGCGTCGAGCAGGGACTCGCCGTGCTGGCGGACGAGAGTGTTGCCGAGCTGGTGTCCGAGGCGCCGGATGTCGGATCGCAGGGCGGTATCGGAGGGTTCCGAGCCGCGGTCCGGCGTCACGGGGGTTGCCAAGGACATTTGGGGAAACTACCCCAAATCGCCCTTCTGGTTCCACCTACTTGAATCTCAGGAAAAATTCGGGCAGGATGTAGGCAACATGAGGGGAGGTCGGCTTCAAAGGGGCAGCCGACGGGAACTGGTTGCCGGACCGTGTACCGGAAACCGGTCCGTCCTTCGTCCCGAATCCGCCACTTTCCGCCGGAGTACCGATGAGCCACACCCGTTATGCGCCAGCCCGCCAGCGGCTCCAGCGAAGCGAGCTGGCCGTTCCTGGATCCAACCCTGCTCTGTTTGAGAAGGCGGCGGCCAGCGACGTCGACTACGTCTTCCTGGACCTAGAGGACGCGGTGGCTCCGGGTGACAAGGTCCAAGCCCGCCTAAACGTCATCGAGGGCCTCCGGGACATCGACTGGCGGGGCCTGGGCAAGACGATTTCGGTCCGCATCAACGGTATCGACACTCACTACATGTACCGCGACGTCGTCGACGTAGTGGAGCAGGCCGGCGAGCACCTGGACACCATCCTGATCCCCAAGGTGGGCGTGGCCGCCGACGTCTACATGGTGGACGCCATGGTTAGCCAGATCGAAGAGGCCTGTGGCCTCACGGAGAAGATCGGCATCGAGGCCCTCATCGAGACCACCCTCGGCATGGCCAACGTGGAGTCCGTCGCCGTCTCCAGTCCGCGGTTGGAGGCCATGCACTTCGGGGTGGCCGACTACGCGGCCAGTTGCCGGGCCAGGACCACCAACATCGGCGGGCTCAACCCGGACTATCCGGGGGACCAGTGGCACCAGGCCCTCTCCCGGATGCTGGTGGCCTGTCGGGCCTACGGTCTCCGCCCCATTGACGGTCCGTTCGGCGATTTCAATGACCCGGACGGGTACATAGACGGCGCCCGTCGAGCGGCCGCCCTTGGCTACGAGGGCAAGTGGGCCATTCACCCATCCCAGGTCGCCCTGGCCAACGAGGTCTTCTCGCCGCCGGTTGCCGAGGTGGACCGGGCCCATCGGATCCTGGTCGCGCTCGAGGAGGCAGCGGCCGAGGGTCGTGGCGCCGCCCAACTGGACGGCCGGATGATCGACGCCGCGTCGGCCCGCATGGCTGAGAACGTCGTGGCCCAGGCCGCGGCTATCGAGAACAAGTAGTCGCGACGAGGGGACGGGGGACCAGCACCCATGGACATTCACGAGTACCAGGCCAAGGCCCTGCTCGCGGAGTACGACGTGCCGATCGCAACTGGTGGCCTCGCCTACAGCCCAGAGCAGGCGGCCTACCGGGCCAAGGAGATCGGTGGCGGCCAGTGGGTCGTGAAGGCCCAGGTGCACTCCGGGGCCCGCGGCAAGGCCGGTGGCATCAGGATGTGCGACAGCGAGGACGAGGTGTGGGAGGCCGCCGACGACCTGCTGGGGCGGCGGCTGGTCACCGACCAGACCGGTCCGGTCGGAAAGGGCGTCTACCGCCTATACGTCGAACCGGTGGTGCCCTTCGGCACTGAGATCTACCTGAGCATGGTCCTGGACAGGCAGTCCGAGCGGATCATGCTCGTCATGTCCGGCTCCGGTGGCATGGAGATCGAGGAAGTGGCTGAGACCGACCCCGACGCCATCGTGCGGATCTCCATCGAGCCGGCCGTCGGCCTCCAGGCCTTCCAGGCCCGAGCGATGGCGTTCGCCTGCGGCCTGGACGCCGGGCTGGTCTCCCAGGCCGAACAGCTGCTGCTGGGTGCCTACCGGGCCTTCCGGGATCTGGACGCCACGATGTTAGAGATCAACCCGTTGGTGGTGACCGAAGAGGGCCGCCTGCTGGCCCTTGACGCCAAGATGAGCTTCGACGACAACGCCCTGTTCCGGCACCAGAACGTGTCGGAACTCCGGGACAAGTCCCAGGAGGACCCCCGGGAGATGAACGCCGCCGACCGCGGCCTTAGCTACGTGGGCCTCGACGGGAACATTGGTTGCATCATCAACGGCGCCGGCCTGGCCATGGCCACCATGGACATGATCAAGCACTCGGGCGGGGAGCCGGCCAACTTCTTGGACATCGGCGGTGGCGCCTCCCCGGACCGGGTGGTCAAGGCGTTCAAGCTGGTGCTGTCCGACGAGCGGGTGGAGGCGATCCTTGTCAACATCTTCGCTGGTATCAACCGTTGCGACTGGGTGGCCGAGGGGGTGGTCAAGGCGATGACCGACCTTGAGGTGAAAGTCCCGGTGGTCGCTCGGCTTTCGGGGACCAACGTGGAGGAGGGACGCCGAATCCTTGCCGAGAGCGACGTCGAACTGATTACGGCCGAAACCCTGGCCGAGGCCGGCGAAAAGGCCGTGGCCGCGGTTTCATGGGAGGCGAACTGACATGAGCATCATCGTTGATGAAAAAACTCCGGTCATTGTTCAGGGGTTCACCGGTCGCATGGGCACCTTTCACGCCGAGGAGATGATCGAGTACGGGACCAACCTCGTAGGAGGTACGGCTCCCGGCAAAAGCAGCGGTGGCCACCTTGGGCTACCGGTCTTTGACACTGTGCGCGACGCCGTCAACGAGACGGGTGCCGAGGCCAGCATCGTGTTCGTGCCACCGCCCTTCGCCGCCGACGCCATCATGGAGGCGGCCGACGCCGGTATCAGGCACTGCGTGTGCATTACGGACGGCATCCCGGCCCAGGACATGATGAAGGTCAAGCGTTACATGCGGACCAAGAGGGTCGAAAAACGCATGACGCTCATGGGCCCAAACTGTGCCGGCGTGATCAGCCCCGGCAGGGCGCTCCTCGGCATCATGCCGGGCCACATCTACGCCCAGGGGCCGGTCGGCATCGTCGGACGGTCGGGCACTCTCGGCTACGAGGCCGCCTCCCAGCTCAAGGCCCTCGGCGTCGGGGTTAGTACCAGCGTGGGTATTGGTGGCGACCCCATCAACGGCAGCTCGTTCACCGACCACCTCAAGTCCTTCGAGCAGGACCCCGAGACCAGCCTGGTGGTGATCATCGGCGAGATCGGCGGCCCCCAGGAGGCCGAGGCGGCGGCGTACGCCCGGGACCACATGCACAAGAGGGTGGTGGCCTACATCGCCGGCTTGTCAGCCCCTAAGGGTCGGACCATGGGCCATGCCGGGGCCATCGTGACCGGTGTCGGCGAGTCGGCCGCTGAGAAGATTGAGATCATGAGAGAGGCAGGCGTCGGCATCATCGAGCGCCCGTCCGACTTTGGAGCAGTCATCTCGAAGATGCTGTAGGGCGGTCCGTGGTCCGCACGGCCGGGCCTCTAACCTGACCCCATGCGGGAGATCCTGGGCGACCTGGCGAGGTGGCGCGGTGACGGCCGTCGCGTTGCCGTGGCCCGGGTGGTGGACCTCGAGGGATCGGGGCCGCGCCTGCCGGGGGCGGCCATGGCCGTTGCCGAAGACGGAGAGGTGGCCGGCTCGGTCTCCGGGGGTTGTGTCGAGGGTGCTGTGGTGTCTGAGGCGTTGGATGTCCTGGCCACCGGAGACCGCCGCATGGTGTCCTTCGGGTACAGCGACGACGAAGCGTTCGCCGTCGGTCTGACCTGTGGTGGGACCATTCACCTGTTCGTCGAACCGCTCGACTGGTAGGGGCCGATCCGTGGTCGCCACGTCGCCGGGAGGGTCGTTGTTCGACCGGCTGGCTGCCCTGTTGGAAGACGAGGTGCCGGTCGCCCTGGCCACCGTGGTCGAGGGTCCCGGTGTAGGCGGAAAGTTGCTGGTCCACCGAACGGACGAGGCCAACTCGTCGGTGCAAGGCACTCTGGGTGACGAGGGCCTGGACCGTGTGGTGGTCCGGGACGCCCTGGGCGAGTTGGCGGCCGGCCGCAGCGGGGTCCGCCACTACGGGGAGCATGGCGAGGCCCGGGAGGACGCTGTCCGGGTGTTCATCGAATCGTTCGCCGCTCCACCCCAGATGCTGGTCTTTGGCGCTGTCGACTTCACCGGGGCACTGGTCCGGGTGGCCAAGGTGCTTGGCTACCGGGTCACCGTGTGCGACGCCCGGGAGGTGTTCGCCACAAACCAGCGCTTCCCACTGGCTGACGACGTGGTGGTCGACTGGCCCCATCGCCTCCTGGACGAGAAGGGGCCCGAGCTTCGCCGTCGGGACGCTGTCTGTGTCCTCACCCACGACCCCAAGTTCGACGTGCCGGCCATCGTCTCGGCCCTGCGTACCCGGGTGGGCTACATCGGCGTGATGGGTTCTCGACGAACCCACGCCGACCGGGTGGACCGCCTACGAGAGGCTGGGGTCTCCGACGAAGAGTTGGCCCGCCTGCGGTCGCCAGTCGGGTTGGACATCGGCGCCCGGACCCCCGAGGAGACCGCCGTTTCCATTGTGTCGGAGATCATCGCCCTAAGGACTGGACGCTCGGCCCAGGCGCTATCGGCCTCCGACGGTCCTATCCACGACTGAGAAGGTTTCGCCGGTGACCGTTGCTGCCGTGGTCCTGGCCGCCGGGGGTGGTGCCAGGTGGAACGGCGCCGGGCACAAATTGCTGGCCGAGGTAGCCGGACGACCGCTGGCCGCCCACGCCCTGGTCGCCGCCTCGGAGGCCGGGCTAGACGAACTGGTGGTGGTCACCGGCAGCGTGGACCTGTCGGCCGTCCTGCCCATCGGAGCCACGGTTCTGCACAACGACCGGTGGATCGACGGACAGGCCACCTCGCTCCGGTTGGCCGTCGACTATGCCGAGCGAGTCGGGCACGAAGCTGTCGTGGTCGGCCTGGCCGACATGCCGGGGGTGCCCGCTGCGGCCTGGCGGGCTGTGGCCGACTGCCCGTCCCCGTTGGCGGTGGCCACCTTCGACGGCCTGCGACGGCCGCCGACCAGGATCGCCCGCCTGTTGTGGCCGAAGTTGCCAACGACCGGAGACGAGGGAGGGCGGGTACTGCTATCCGAGCAGTCCTCGCATGTGGTGGAAGTAGCGTGTCCCGGCAATCCGGAGGACGTGGACACCGTGGAGGATCTCGAACCGTGGAACTGAACAACGACTTCGAGGTGGCGGCACCCATCGATCGGGTGTGGGACGTGCTCACCGACGTGGAGCGAATTGCCCCCTGCCTTCCCGGAGCTCAGCTACAGGAGATCGAGGGCGACGAGTTCCGGGGTGTGGTGAAGGTCAAGGTCGGCCCGATCACCGCCCAGTACAAGGGAGCAGCTTCCTTCGTGGAACGCGACGACGTCGGACACCGGGCCGTGCTGCGAGCCGAGGGCCGCGACACCCGAGGCGCCGGGAACGCGGCCGCCGACATCACAGCTCAGCTGGAAGCCGTCGACGGCGGGACCCGGGTCACGGTAACCACCGACCTGACGGTCACCGGCAAGGTGGCTCAGTTCGGGCGCGGTGTGATGGCTGACGTGTCCAGGAAGCTGATGGGACAGTTCGCCGACAACCTGAGCGACCTGATCTCCACGGCCGACAGCGAGCCCGCCTCCGACGCTGACCCCACCCCGGTGGACGAGCCACCCTCCGAGGTGGAGGCGGTCCGAGTGGTCGACGGTCCGGAGGCCGAGGCCATCGACCTGCTGGGCACGGCCGGGGCGCCGGTCCTCAAGCGGCTGGTGTCCACGTTGGTCGTGCTGGCCGTAGTCGTCGTGCTGGTCGTCTGGGTCCTGGGCTAGGGCCAACGCCGATCGCCCCGGAGTTGAGGGCAACCCCATGGATCCGACGGTTCCCGACGGGCAAGCCCGCGACGATGACGTAGAAGCGGTGACCGCCCTCCTGGGCCGACGACCCGAAGGTCGTTTTGAAGTGGTGGTGCGAGACGGGGACGGAGTACCGGTGGTCATCCGCAACCACCCCCTGCTTGACGACGGTCGTCCCATGCCGACCCGGTTCTGGCTGGTTGGCGAGGACCTCCGGTCACGGGTCGGCACCCTGGAATCCGGCGGCGGCGTCCGGGCCGCCGAAGAGGCCTGTGAGCCGGCTGAGCTGGCCGACGCCCACCGCCGGTACGCCGAGGAACGTGATGCGGCGATCCCGGGCGACCACGTCGGCCACCGGCCATCGGGCGGGGTGGGCGGAACTCGTCAGGGCGTCAAGTGCCTGCATGCCCACTACGCCTGGTTCCTGGTCGGCGGCGACGATCCGGTCGGTCGCTGGGTGGACGCCCGGCTCGCCGGAACAGATGGACCTCAAGGTGATCCAGATGCTTGAGGTGGTGGCCGCCGTCGACTGCGGAACCAACTCCACCCGCCTGCTGATCGGCGACGGGGAACAGACGTTGGACCGTCGCATGCGTATCACCCGGATGGGAGAGGGGGTGGACTCCACCGGGCGCCTCGACCCGGGGGCCGTCGAGCGGGTACTGGTCGTCCTCCGGGAATACCGCGAAGCACTTGACCACCACGGAGTGACTCGATGTCGTGTGATCGCCACCTCGGCGGCCCGCGACGCCACCAACCGGGAGGAATTCTTCGACGCCGCTGAGGAGACGTTGGGTCACCGACCGGAACTGCTCTCGGGCCCTGAGGAGGGTCGCCTCTCGTTTGCCGGTGCCACCGCTGAGCTGGATCCGGCGGACGGGCCGTTCCTGGTGGTCGACATCGGTGGTGGTTCGACGGAGTTCGTGGTCGGCACCATCGAGGCCGAAGCAGCCCGTTCGTGTGATATCGGCTGTGTCCGCCTCTCCGAGCAGTGGATCCACCACGATCCGCCGCTCCCCGAGGAGTTGGTGGCCTGCCTGTCCATCACCGAGGGCCACCTCGACGACGTGGTCCGGGAGGTTTCCGGCGTTTCCGAGGCCCGGACCCTGGTCGGCCTGGCCGGCACGGTCTCGTGTGCAGCGGCCGTGGAATTAGGTCTGGCCACCTACGACCGGGACCGCATCCACCACTTCCGGCTATCCAAGGAGGCCACCGAGGACGTATTCCGTACGTTGGCCACCGAGAATCGTGCGGAGAGGTTGGCCAATCCAGGCATGGAGGAGGAACGGGCTGACGTGATCGTGGGCGGCATGGCCATCCTGGTGAAAGTCATGCGCCAGTTGGGCTTCGACGAGTGTCTCGTCTCGGAGTCCGACATCCTGGACGGTCTGGTGGCCTCACAGCAGTCCTGAGCGGCAGCAGGGAAGAAGTTTCCCCACAGGGTAGAACTTTCCCAAGAGTAGTGGTATTTGCCGTAGGATGGCCTGCATGTCGCACGCAGACCGCATCCTCATGGGTCCCGGTCCTGGTAACCCCTACCCAGAGGTCATTGAGGCCTTTGGACGTCCGGTCCTCGGCCACCTCGACCCCGACTTCATCGCCCTTCTGGATGAGACCAACGACCGGCTCCGTCAGGTCTTCCGGACGGGTAACCCGCTGACCTTCCCGGTGTCGGCGACCGGGTCGGCGGGCATGGAGGCCACGTTCGTAAACGTCCTGGGCCCCGGTGACACCGTGGTGATAGGCGTCAACGGCGTGTTTGGAGAGCGCATGTGCGACGTGGCGGCCCGCTGCGGCGCCGAGGTCGTCCGCGTGGAAGCGCCGTGGGGTGCCGCCATCGACCCCCAGGCCCTGTTGGACGCCCACCCGGACCCCAAGGTCATTGCCATCGTCCACGCCGAGACCTCCACCGGGGTCCGTAACGACATCGAGCCCCTCGGCGCCGGAAAGGGCGACGCCCTGCTGCTGGTCGACTGCGTCACCTCGCTGGGTGGCATTCCCGTGGAGATCGATGACTGGGGTGTGGACCTGGCCTACAGCGGAACGCAGAAGTGTCTCGGCGTGCCACCCGGACTCTCCCCGGTCACCGTCTCACAGGCCGCCATCGACCAGTTCGTCGAGCGGTCGCAGTCCTGGTACCTCGACTTCGCCATGATCGCCAACTACGTCACCAGCGGAGGCGCCCGGGCGTACCACCACACGGCGCCCATCTCCATGATCTACGGCCTCCACGCCGGGCTCGGCGTGGTGCTCGAAGAGGGCCTCGAAAACGCCCAGGCCCGCCACCAGGCGTGTGGCGACCAGCTGCAGGACGGCCTCGTCAAGCGCGGCTTCGAACTGTTTGCCCAGGAGGGCCACCGGCTGCCCGAGCTGACGTCGGTGATAGTCCCCGAGAATCGCCTGCCCGACGGCCTGGACGAGGCCGGGGTGCGTAGGAGGCTCTTGGCCGAGTTCGGCATCGAGATCGGCGGTGGCCTCGGCCCGGTGGTCGGACAGGTTTGGCGGATCGGGTGCATGGGCCACACAGCCCGTCTCCGCAACGTCACGATGCTGCTGGGCGCCCTCGACGAGATCCTCGGCTGACCGGGCGCCGACTTGCGGTGCCCCCCGGTCGTTTGGGGATGATGGCCCCATGGCAATCGAACAGGTGGCGGACACCCCGGTCCTCCGTGGCCGCCGGACGACTCTCCGGCCGCTCGAGGTCGAGGACTTTTCGGCCTGGCGTGAGGTACGGCGTCGCAACGCCGAGCTCCTGAACCGCTGGGAGCCCCGGCGGACCTTCGGCCAACCCGACCCGGTCGAGGACCGGCGGGCCTTCGCCATGCGCTGTGCAGCCCGACGGCGGGAGCGCCAGCTGGGTACCGGTTGGGGCTTCGGGGTGTTCCTGGATGAGCACGGCTCCGAGTCCTTCATCGGGGAGATGAACCTTTCCAACGTGGTGCGCGGCGCCTTCCGAAGCGCCACCGTCGGCTACTGGGTGGACCAGGACCGGGCGGGCAACGAGTACATCCCCGAGTCACTTGTCGTGGCGTGCCGTTTCGCCTTCGAGGAGATTGACCTCCACCGGCTCCAGGTCTCGATCGTGCCCCGCAACACCCGGTCCCGCCGGGTAGTAGAGAAGTTGGGGCTCCGGTGCGAGGGACAGGCCGAGCGGTACCTCGAGATCAACGGCGTCTGGGAGGACCACCTGCAGTTCGCCATCACCGCCGAGGAGTGGTGCGAGCGTCGGGCCGACCTTTGTGAAACCTGGCTGGAGGCCCGCAACTCCTAGCCGGTGTTCGACCGCGTCCGGTCGTGGTCAGCCCTTCGTCGAGATCCTGGCTTTTAGCTTGGCCACCATCTCAACGAACGCCGGCTGGCGCATCGACCACACCTGAGGACCGATCTCCAACTCGACGGCCGGTACCGACTCGGTGATCCCCGCCGTGTCGTGCAGTGTCTTCTTGGTGGCGGCCACCAGTTCCTTCGGATGGCCTGCCGCCCGACCTGCCAACTCCACCGCCCGGTCGACCAGGGCGTCGTCGTCCACGCACTCCCAAGCCAGGCCGTGATGGGCAGCCTGCTCGCCGTCCAGGATCTGCTCGAACAGCACCATGGCCTTGGCCGTCTGGAGGTCGGTGATGTTGCGGAGTCGCCACGTGTGGCCGCCTCCCGGATGAATCCCGATGGTCAGGAAGCGGCTGTCGAAACGCGCCGAGCATCCGGCCACCACGAGGTCGCAGGCCAGCACCATGTTCATTCCGGCGCCCACCGCGGCACCGTTCACGGCAGCCACCGTGGGCAGCGTGGAGTGGGCCACCCGCAGGAACCCCCGGTAGATGTCCGGAAGCGTGCCGTCGTCGCTTCCCCGGCCCGCGTCCAGAAGGTCATCCAGCACGGCTCCGGCGCAGAACGCCCGTCCCTCGCCGGTCAGCACGACTGCCCCGACCTCAGAATCGGCCTCCAGGGTGTCGAAGGCGGCCAGCAACTCGTCGTTCATCTCGTCGCTCACGACGTTGCGGCGGTCCGGGTCGTCGAAGGTGAGGACCGCCACGCGGTCACGTCGTTCGATCCGGAGCACGCTCATGACCGGAGTCTCCCACGTCCCCCCGGGCGCCCTGCGACCGGCGATCCCGGGACCCCGAGCCGCTGGGAGGCCCGAAAGACGCTGGGGTTAGGGTCGCCGGATGGCCGGGGCGGGACCGAGGGAACCGGACCACCGACGCTTCCCTGCCCTCGGGATTCGGAACTACCGCCTGTTCTGGATCGGCGGGATGCTGACCAACAACGGTCGTTGGAACCAGTACGTAGCCAGCTACTTCGTGGTGTACCAGCTCACCGAGTCCGCAGCCTGGGTGGGCTTGGCGGGCTTCTC
The DNA here is from genome assembly GCA_022452035.1 of Acidimicrobiales bacterium. Lineage (NCBI taxonomy): Bacteria > Bacillati > Actinomycetota > Acidimicrobiia > Acidimicrobiales > Acidimicrobiales bacterium. The sequence continues at coordinate 25,766 of JAKURV010000019.1, forward strand.
GTCGTTCATCCCGATGCTGGTTACCAACCCGCTGGCCGGTTACGTCTCGGACCGCTTCGATCGGCGGAAAGTCCTTCTGGTGACGAACGCTCTGAACGCAGTCGTGGCGGCCGTCCTGGCCGTGGCATGGGGGTCGGGCGTCCGCAGCATCGGTGTCTGGATGGTCCTCCTGCTGGTCGGCGGCACGGTTTACGGCATCCAGCTGCCGACATGGCAGTCCTTCGTGGCCGAGTGCGTGCCCCGGAGGCTCCTCCGCAACGCCATCACGTTGAACTCCACCCAGTTCAATGCGGCTCGCACCGTCGGGCCGGCGGTCGGAGGCCTCCTGATCGGCACGTTCGGACCCGGCTGGGCCCTAGCCGTGGCCGCGGCCAGCTACGGCCCGGTTCTTGTGGCCCTTCTCCGGATCGACCCGTCGGCACTCCACCGCCCGGGCCAGGCGGCGGCCCTGTCGTCGGGTCGGGCCTCGGTGGTAGGCGAGTACCGGGCGTCGATCCGCTACGTCCGCGGAGAGCCAGGCATCCGGGCCGCCATCATCACGGTGGCCCTGATCTCCACGGCCGGCCAACCCATCGTCCAGCAGATCGTGGTGTTTGCCGAGGAGGTGTTCGAGGTCTCACCGTTCTGGTTCGGGATGCTGGGCTCGGCCCAGGGAATCGGTGCCCTGGTCGCTGCGCCGCTGGTGGCCGGGGAGCTCAGCCGGCTACGCCGGTCCCGAATCCAGTTGTTTGCCACCACGGGCTACGGGTTGGCCATCGTCCTGTTCGCCCTGGCCCCGTCGTTCTGGCTGGGCTACGCCGGTCTCGGGCTGATCGGTGCCATGCACCTGGCGTCAGCCACCAACCTCAACTCCACCGTGCAACTCCAGGTTGACGACGCCTTCCGGGGACGGGTGATGGCCATCTACCTGATGGGGGTCCTGGGCCTGGCGCCGTTCGCCAACCTGCTCATGGGATGGCTCATCTCGGTCTTCGGCCCCCGCCCAGTGGTGACGATGGCAGGGCTCCTGGTCGTCGGTGGTGGTCTAACCCTCCAAGCCACCGGCCGATACCGGCAGCTGGACAACGGCTGAGGACCCGCTCGGCTGATCGGCACCGACCCGACCACCGGGTCAGTCCGAGTCGTCGAACTGGGCCCGGTGAGCCTTCCCCTCATCGCACGTATCGAAGGCGGGACACCACCGACAGGGCGGACCCGGGATCCTGCTCGGCGTCCGGTCGCCGTAGAGGAGCCCGACCAGCCGGCCCACACCGTCAGACAGGCGAGCCGCGGCGGCCATCAGGGTGTCCTCGGTGACCGCCTCCGGGACGAAGTGAGCCTGATCCAGGTAGTAGGAAGCCAGAAGGCGTGGTGGTACGCCGATGCGTAGCGTCTCGACCAGGGCGTAGAACCGGAGGTCCTCACGGTGGACGGGTAGGGAGCCACCGGTCTTGAGGTCCACGATCACCTTGCCGGCCTGCTGGCCCCGGGCGCTACCCAGCGTGAGGTCGACCTTGCCGGCCAGGATGAGGCGCCCGCCGCACAACTCGGCTCGGAGGCGGCTCTCGGTGACCGGGCGCCACGCCGGTTTCAGCGGTGGCCAGCACTCCATGTACTTGGTGAAGGCATCCAGCGCCTCAGAGCGCAGCTCCGCCCGGTCGACTTCACCACAGCCGCGAAGCCAGTGCCCAAGGCTGCCCGAGTCCGCCTCGTAGCGGGCCAGGGCCTCGTCGATCAGGGTCGGCGGTTCGACCTCCCGACGCCAGTTCACGGCCAACTCCACGGCCTTGTGGACGATCGTGCCCCGGGCCGTCGGGACCCGCCACTCAAACTCCTCGGCCTCGTCGGCCAGGAACTTGGCCTCACATCCGTGGACCTGGGCCAGCCGGTGCTTGTGGACGAAGAGATCCTCACCGGCGGGCAGGCCGTCTAGGTGCGGTTCGACAGCCGTCTCGATAGCCGACCGGAGGTGGTGGCGGAGGTCGTCGGCGAACTGGGGGCGCTGGTCGGCTGACGCCCCCAACTGGTCCAGCACGGCCTGCTGGGCGGGGTTGAGGTCGGCGTCGGTCGACGGGGCATTGGAGGGCTCCACGTCCGGAGTATGGCCCAGGATGGAGACAGCAGACCGACGTTGTCACACCGCCACGCGATACTCGAAGCCATGGAGACGATCACCGTTCGCTTCGCGGAGACCGCCCGATCACTAGGTCGGGCAGCGCGGCTGCGAGGCCTTGAGGTGCCGACCTTCCGGAGCCCTCCAAGCCTGTGCGGCGTACAGCGGTCGATCCGACGACGGAGCGGCTCAGCCACCATCGCCGTGGTGATGAGGGGACGGCCGTGGGGTGCCGTGGTGGCCGACATGGTCGAGGGGATCGTGGTGGTCAATGACCTGGACCGGGAGCAGGCCGACACCGTGCGCGCCTCTCTCTGGCAGGCCGTCGACGAGCCGGCCCTCGCCGCCTGAACCCACCCACCTAACCCCCGGAGACGATCGCATCCGTCGGGTGGTGGCTAGCGTGGTCGGGCGCCCGGGTGGCGGAACTGGTAGACGCAGCGGGCTTAAACCCCGCGGCCCCCCAGGGGGCGTACAGGTTCGATTCCTGTCCCGGGCACCCGCGGTGGCCCCTGCCATCCCGCCCGGCGAGGATGGGCCCATGGCATCCCAACCGGACGACCCATACGAGCACCCCTACCCGGCCCCCGACCTGGCGGCCCGGCATCCGTTCGTGGTCCTGGAGCCCCACCGGTATCCCGTGGACGAGATGCGAGCCCGGGCCCGGGCCTTTCACGAGGCGGCCGACCAGCGACGCAGCGTCCGCATGTTCAGCTCGGAACCCGTGCCACGCGACCTGGTGGAGACGGCCGTGATGGCTGCTTCCACTGCCCCCTCAGGGGCCCACAAGCAACCCTGGACCTTCGTTGCCGTGTCGGACCCCCACCTCAAGTCCCGGATCCGGGCCGCGGCCGAAGAGGAGGAACAGAAGAACTACCTCGAAAACCGTATGAACGCCGAGTGGCAGGAGGCCCTCGCCCCGCTGGGCACCGACCACCACAAGGAATACCTGGACGTGGCGCCGTGGATCGTCGTCCTGTTCGAGCAGCGGTACGAGCTCCGACCCGACGGCACCACCCGAAGGAACTACTACGTGAAGGAAAGCGTGGGGATCGCCGCCGGCCTGTTCGTAGCCGCCCTCCACGACATGGGTCTGGCCACCCTGCCCCACACGCCGTCGCCCATGGCTTTCCTCCGGACCCTGCTGGGGCGCCCCGCCAACGAGCGGCCCTTCGTGATGTTTCCGGTCGGCCACGCCCTAGACGGCGCCCAGGTCCCGGACCTCCGACGCAAACCACTGGCCGAGGTCTTCGTGGAGGTCACCGACGACCCGGTTACCTGAACTACGCCCAGATGATCGAGGTGGCCGGCGGGTCGACCATCCGTCGGCAACCTCGGAGCCTGAGAGCGCGAGTCTCTCCACCACGCAGGTCCGAGATGCGTCGCCCCCGGTGTCGCGCGACGATGCAGCCATGGAATCCGAACCGGTAACCCGAGCCACCGGCGGTTGCGACTGCGGCGGCGTCCGCTATCGAATCACCGGCAAGCTCCGCCCCGTCGTCCACTGCCACTGCACGCCGTGTCGGCGGATCACCGGCCACCACATGGCAGCCACCGCGGCTGGCGTCGACAACGTGCACCTGTTGGCCGACGCGACGCTGACCTGGTACCAGCGCACCCCGACCATCCGGTACGGGTTCTGCAGCACCTGCGGGGCGACACTCTTCTGGTCGGCTGCCGACAAGGAGGAGACGCTGACCGTCGCCGCCGGGACCCTGGACCAGCCCACCGGGCTCCGGACCGTTCTTGCCATGTACGCCGACGAAGCCGCTGACTACCACCGCCTGGACGACGCGCTGGAGACCCACGGCGGCGAACTACCGCTCGACTAGGCGGTGTGGTCCGGCTCCGCTTCGGCCGGCTGACATCTAGACGGGCGGGGACCGCCCGCGGTTGGCGAGGGGTACCCGGTGGGCCGAAGCACCGCACCTATGCTCCGGCCATGCGCCGCCTGCTCGCTCCGATCCTGCTCTTGTCCGTCGTTTCCGTCGCCTGCGGTAGTTCCAGCGACGAGCCGATCGTGGTCCAGACCACCACCACCGGGATGTTCACCACCACGACGACCTCCACGCCAGTGGACGACACGGGTACCACCACCTCGACCACGTACGGCGCAACGACCACCACGTACGGCGCAACGACCACCACGTACGGCGCAACCTCCACCACGTACGGCACAGCCACCACCACAGAACCCCCGACTGCCACGACGACCGAGCCGTCGGCCGACGGGCCCGAGTCGGTGACCGTCGAGAAGGGCGACTCTCTCTCCAAGATCGCCAAGCGGTACGGCACCACTGTTGATGCTCTGGTGCGGATCAACGAACTTTGTGACGCCAACCAGATCTTCGTCGGCCAGGTGATCCTCCTAGAAGACCTGAATGTCGACGAGGACGCCGAGCAGACGGCGACGTCGACGGTCATCGTCACCGTGGAGGTCGGAGACTCCCTGACCAAGATCGCCAAACGCCATGACACCAGCGTCGAGGCGATCATGGAACTCAACGACATCGACGATCCGAACCTCCTGTTCGTGGGACAGGAGCTGGTTATCGACGGCGAAGTGCCGACCGCCGAGGAAGCCGAAGAGAACCCGAACTGCTGACCCGAAGCCAGCAGGGATCCGGAGGTCCCGGATGACCGGGGTCGGGTGGAGCGGGCCGGGTCTACGCTCCGCCCCGTGACCCTGCGGCTGGACGAACGCGACGAGGCACGGCTGGCCGGCGACGAGGGCCCGGCGGTTCGGACAGCCATCAGGGTGGTCACCCGGCTGGCCACCGCCATGGGCGCCGACCGGCTACTGGACGTCACCGGCGCCCACATCGACTCCTGCCTCTACCACGGTCAGGCGGTGCTGGACTTCGCCGACCATCTGGCCGACGCCGGGGCCCGCGTCGCCGTGCCGACCACTCTGAACGTCTCGTCATTGGACCTGCTCCACCCCGAACTGGACCGTGGTGACCCCGTCGAAAGCGGGCAGTCCCGTCGGCTCATGGAGCGCTTCGAGGAGATGGGTTGCCGGCCTACGTGGACCTGTGCCCCCTACCAGTTGGAGACCCGACCGTCGTTGGGTGAGCAGGTGGCCTGGGCGGAGTCCAACGCCATCGTCTTTGCCAACTCGGTTCTCGGGGCTCGCACTCACCGCTACGGCGACTTCGCCGACATCTGCTGCGCCATCATCGGTCGGGCGCCGGCCGCCGGCCTCCACCTGGACGAGAACCGTCGAGCCACCGTGGTGGTCCGCTTACAGGGCGTCTCAGCGGAGTTGATCGGGCGCGACGTCCTCTACCCGGTTCTGGGCGGGCTCATCGGTCGTCTCGTCGGTCGGGGGGTTCCGGTGATTGACGGGCTACCCCCGGGCGTGTCGGAGGACCGGCTCAAGGCGCTGGGTGCTGCGTCGGCGTCCACGGGAACCGTCGGAATGTTCCACATGGTGGGGAGCACCCCGGAGGCGTCGACGCTGGATGACGCACTCCACGGACGGAAACCAGACGAGGAGGTGACGGTGACGGCTGCTGACCTGCGGGCCGCCCGAGACCGCCTGAGCACGACCACCGACGACCGCCTCCGAACGGTCAGCCTGGGTACCCCGCACTACTCGATCACCGAAATCGGCCGGCTCGTGGAGTTGCTCGGCGACGGCCGGGTGGCTGACGGGGTGGCCTTCTACGTTTCCACGGGTCGCGACATCTACCACGAGGTGGAGCTCCGCGGGTGGGCCAACCGCCTGGCCGACGCCGGGGTGACCGTGGTGACCGACACGTGCACCTACTTCACTCCGATCATCGAGGACCTGGGCGGGACGGCCATGACCGACTCGGCCAAGTGGGCCTACTACGCGCCGAACAACCTCGGCGTCGAGGTGGTGTTCGGCAGCGTCGAGGACTGTGTGGCGTCGGCCATGACCGGTCGGGTGGTTCGCGACGAGTCGATCTGGGCCGATGCCTGACCAGCCCCGGGTGCTGGTCGCTGGGACGGCCACCGGTGAGGTTCTCCACCTCGATGAGCCGCTGAGCTTCTGGGGCGGCCTGGACGCCACCGACGGGCGCATCATCGACCGACGCCACCCACAGGCCGACCGGGTAGTTACCGGGCGGGTTCTGGCCATGCCACACGGCCGCGGCTCCAGTTCGGCCAGCAGCGTCCTGTGCGAGGCGGTCCGGGCCGGAACGGCTCCGATAGCGATCCTGATGGCCGAACCCGACGAGCTTGTGGCTCTGGGAGCCATTGTGGCCGAGGAGATCTACGGGGTAGTCGTTCCTGTGGTCGTCGTGGGCCACGAGGCCTACCAGAGCATGGTCGACGGCGAGCGGGTAACCGTCGGACCCGACGGCACCGTAGACCGGACCTGAGCTGGACTCCGCTCAGTCCTCGGGTAGCCAGCCCTCAGGGTTCACGCCCAGGCCGTCGGCGATCCGGTTGGCGTAGGCGTAGTAGGCGGTCACCTCGGCGATGTCCAGGACGTCCCGGTCGCTGAAGCCAGCGGCCCTCAGGGCCTCCACGTCGGCCGCTGTCATCTCCCCGGGGGCCTGCGTCAGCTTCACTGCGTAGGCCAGCATGGCCTGGCGGGCCGGCGACAGGGGAGCGGTCGTCCAGTCGTCCTCGACGGCGGCTAACAGGTCGTCGTCCCGGAGGAGTCGGCGCAGACCGCGCCGGTGGTGGATCGTTCAGTAGTGGCAGTGGTTCTCGAGGCTGACCACCAGGGCGATCATTTCGCGGTCGGCCTTGCGGAGCGAGCCGGTACCGGCCATGGCCGACCGGTAGAGACCGTCGTGAGCAGCCAGGCCCCGAGGGTTGAGGGAGTGGATGGCCATGATGTGGTCGATCCGGCCGTGGGTGGCGTCGACCACCCGGCCGTACAGGTCAGCCAGGTCGGGGTCGTCCTCCCAACGGTCATCGGGAACGGTGTCGATCCAGGCCATGGTTGGAGTCTCGCGCTCGTAGGGCCGCCGGTCAGGCAACGAGGGCGTGTTCCAGCAGCCGGTCGTAATGCGGCCGGGCCTCGTCGATGACCGGTTGCAGGTGGTCGGGTACCGGCTCGGCGCTCGGGTGGCCGGCCTGGAAGCCGGAGGACCGGTGGGTGCTGGCGTACCAGTGCTCCGCCCACACTCCGTCTTCCGGCTTGGGCCCCGCCGGCCACGACAGCATGGCGGGGTCGAAGTCCAGGCCCAGGCGCAAACAGAGCGTCCGAAGCATTGCCTCGGGGTCGGCCAGCAGGGTGGCTGAGTCGACGACCACCGGGTCTTCTCCCTCGGCCAGGATCGAGTCCAACAGGTCGACCTGGATGGGTAGTCCGGTATCGGCCACGTTCACGTCGGGGACGTTCTTGGCAAACGAGGTCACCACCCGGGCCGGGTCCCGGATGAGGAGGATGTTGCGGCATGCGCCCAGGAATCCCCGGTCCAGGTCCACGAAGTGCTTGGCCATCTGCTTGAAGAAAGCGACGGGGGTGGGGTGCCTGCCCAGGATCACGTCGCGGACCACTGCCTCACCGTCCGGGTTCTGGCTGGCCAGCACGTCGTCGCGGCCCGGGTGGTCCCGACCGGTGACCCGCAGGTAGTGGGCGTAGATGGGCTCGTCGAACACGGTGGTGTCGGAGCGCTGCCGGAAGGCGTACATGAACGACGTGGAGATGTTCCGGGGCCCGGACCAGCAGTTGATGCGTAGCGTCATCCCGGCTCGCCCTCTGCTACCACATCGGCCTCGACGGCCTCCAGGTACAGGCTCCGGAGGCGGGCCGTGACGGGACCCGGACGACCGTCGCCGATCGTCCTCCCGTCGACTTCGATCACCGGGGTGAGTCCACCGAACGTGCCGGTGACGAAGGCCTCGTCGGCTGAGTAGACATCGTCCAGCGAAAACGGGACCTGGTGGGCGGCCAACCCGGCCTGGGGTGCCACCTCGAGGACGACCTGCCGGGTGATCCCGTTGAGGTTGTAGTCCCCGGTCGACGTCCAGACGCCTCCCTCCCGGATGACGAAGAAGTTGGTGGCGTTGCACGTGGCCACGGCGCCTGTGGTGTCCAGCATGAGCGCCTCGTCGGCGCCCGCTTTTACGGCCTGGATGAGGGCGATGACCTCGTGCAGCTTGGAGTGGCAGTTCAGCCGCTGGTCCAGGGTGTCAGGCGGTGGACGGCGCACGGTGGCCGTGAACAGGGTGATGCCGCTTTCGACGACCGCAGGATCGGCCGTCTTGTATTCGGCGATGATCACCACGTTGGGCCCACCGACCGCGTTGGAGGGATGCTGGGAGGGCGTTTTCTTGTCACCCCGGGTGACCATGAGCCGCACGTGAGCGTCGTCGTGCATGTCGTTGTGTCGGACGGTGGCGTACAGGGCTTCGGTCACCTGGTCTCGGTCCAGGCCCGGGTCCAGATCAGCGGCCGTTAGGCCAGCGAAGAGGCGGTCCAGGTGGCGGTCCAGGAAGGCGAAGCGGTCGTGGTGGAGGCGGAGGCCTTCCCAGATGCCGTCCCCGACCAGGAACCCGCTGTCAAAAACCGAGATTCGGGCCTCGTCGCGGGGGAAGAACTCGCCGTTTATGTACACCTCCACCGAGGCGTTGCGCTCGTCGGCCAGGGCCTGGTGGGTGCTTCTTGACATGCCGGCGAGCGTACCGACGTTGTTCGTCCCACACGGTTTCCGGTATCTTCCCGTCCGCCCCTGGCCTATGACGACGACGGAGCGCGTGTGTCTACCCATGCCGTATCGACGAAATCCGCGAGGCGACTCGTGGCCGTCGACCGATTCCTCACCTTCATCCGTGTCTTCCTAGTCACGATGATCGTGGTCGGGGTGCTGGCCTTCATCTGGCAGCAGATCGATGCCGACAACGTTTTTGCCCGTTGGCGGAACCCGAACGCCCGGGGCCTCACCGGCGACCAGTTCAAGGGTCTCCTGATCTCCGGGCTCTCCCAGGGTTCGATGTACGGCCTGATCGCCCTCGGTTACTCGATGGTCTACGGCGTGCTGGGGTTCATCAACTTCGCCCACGGCGAGGTCTTCATGGTGGGGGCTATGACCGGCTTCATCGCGTCGGACAAGTTCCAGGCCAACGGGATGTGGGAAGAGAACTTCGTGCTGTGCCTGGCGCTCATCGTCCTGATGGCCATCTTCTTCTCTACCTTCACCGCTGTGGTGATGGAACGGGTGGCCTACCGGCCCCTTCGCAACTCTCCACGGTTGATTCCGCTGATCACGTCGATCGGCGTGTCTTTCTTTGTCCAGAACCTGGTGTTGGGGCTCTTCGGGCCGTCCTCCAAGAGCTATCCGAGGCTTCCCGAGTGGCTGGCCAAGCAGCGTTCCATCCTGACCTTCGAGATTGCCGGCACCCGCCTCATGGTCCTGGTCGTGGCCGCAGTGTCGATGGCCGTCCTGTGGTACGTCGTGGAGCGGACCAAGACCGGTCGGGCCATGCGGGCCGTCGCCGAGGACAAAGAGATCGCCTCGCTGATGGGGATCGACGTCAACCGAACCATTGTCACGACGTTCGCTGTGGGCGGCGCTATGGCCGGGGTGGGCGGGATCCTGTGGGGCCTCATGTTCCGGTCGGTTACCCACATGACCGGCTTCCTCCCCGGAGTGAAGGCGTTCACCTCCGCCGTGGTGGGCGGCATCGGCAACATGGGTGGTGCCATGGCCGGAGGCATCTCGTTGGGTTCGGCTGAGTCGATCGCCCCGATGCTCATCCTGGAGCCCTTGGGTGTGCCCGGGGTGTCACAGCTCAAGGACGCTGTGGCCTTTACCGTGCTGGTCCTCGTGCTCCTGTTCAAGCCTTCCGGTCTCTTCGGGGAGCGGCTCTCGTCGGAGGACCGGGCATGAACGTCAGGGTCGCTCCCACTCCGTCGTCGATCCTGGATCAGGACTGGTCCAAGGTTCTGCGCTGGGGTCTGATCTGCGGTGGTGCCCTGATCGCCATCTGCCTGGTCGGCATGCCCGTGGAGATGGACCGCCGGATACTCATCGAGCGTTACCTCAGCCTCGGCTACCTCTCGGTTCTGTTCATTCCGGTGCTGGTCGGCTGGGTGGCTTCCACCCAGGTGGTCCTCGAGGGCGTCGAGGCACGCAAGCAGGGGCTCTTCGACCTGGTCACCGGTTTTGTGGTGGGGGCGATCGGCGGCGGGTTCCTGGCGCTGCTGATGGTGGCTCTGGATTCATGGAACCTGCGGGATCCGCTGGTCAACTGGAGCCCGAAGCTGTTTCGCTTCCTGACCTACGAGAACGGCATGGGTTTCGGTGCTGTGGCGTGGATCGTCACCGGGGCCGTCCTCGGCCTGGTCGGGGCCTCGTTCCACATCATGCCCCGGGTTGTCCGGCGGTTCACCACCTTCGTGGTGTTCGGGCTGATTTCCCTGTCGATTTTGGAGTCCGTCATCGACGACCTGTCGGAGGGTTTCCGGCTCGAGTGGCTGGACGAGTTCATGTTCGCGAAGAAGGGCGGCCTGACTCTCACCTCGACGATCGTGATCGGGGCGGTGATCGGTGTCCTGTCTCTGGTGGCTGACGGCCGGATGAAGGCAGCCACCGAGCGTTACCGGAACTTGGAGGGTGTCGAGCGCCAGAAGACGTCGATTGTGCTGTTCGTGGTGGTCGCGGTGCTGTGCATCGTCCTGCCGATGTTCCTCGGCAAGATCGTGAACGAGTTGCTGGCCAATGTGGGGCTCTTCCTGCTGTTGGCCCTCGGTCTGAACATCGTGGTCGGCCTGGCCGGCCTGCTGGACCTCGGGTACGTGGCCTTCTTCGCTGTGGGCGGCTACACCACCGCTGTCCTGACTTCGCCGAACAGCCCCTGGTTCGCCCCGGAACTTCACTTCGGGTTCGCCCTGATCTTCGTGGTGATCTTCGCCACCATTACCGGCCTGGTTATCGGAGCCCCGGTCATCCGGATGCGAGGCGACTACCTGGCCATCGTCACCCTGGGATTCGGCGAGATCATCCGTCTGCTGTTCATGTCGGACTGGCTGGGCCCGTACTTCGGGGGCGCCCAGGGCGTGACCAACATCCCGGGCGTGGACCTGGGGTTCGCCACAGTGAAGGGCACCGATCCCCGTTCGGTGTTCTACCTGGTGCTGTTCTTCTGCGCTATCGCCATCTACGTCTCGTGGCGGCTGCAGGCCTCCCGCCTGGGCCGGGCCTGGATGGCTATTCGCGAGGACGAGCAGGTCGCCGAGGCCATGGGTATCAATACGGTCAGCTCCAAGCTGATGGCCTTCGTGGTGGGCGCCGTCTTGGCCTCGTTCAGCGGGGCCGTCCTGGCCGCCAAAGTGGGTTCGGTCTTCCCGACCTCGTTCATGATTCTGGTGTCGATCATCATCCTCGTGGTGGTGATCGTGGGCGGCATGGGCAACATCGCCGGCGTGATGGTCGGCTCGTTCGTCCTCATCGGTGTGCTGGGTGGGCCCAAGCAGCCGGGCCTGCTCCAGGAGTTCCAGAACTTCAAACTGCTCATCTACGGCCTGCTGCTGGTCTTCATGATGCTGAAACGTCCGGAAGGCCTGGTGCCCAGCGCCCGTCGCAGCCGCGAGCTGCACCAGGAGGAGTTCCTGCAGGACGCCTGGCTGCAGGGCGACAAGCTCGACAGCGACGACGAGGTCAGCGTGAGTGACGGGGGAGGGGAGGAGCAATGAGCCTTCTCGAGATCCGTGATCTGAAGGTCACCTTCGGTGGCCTGGACGCCCTGTCGGGCCTGAACTTCCATGTCGACGAGGGTGAGATCGTCAGCGTCATCGGCCCTAATGGCGCCGGCAAAACCACGTTCTTTAACGCCATCTCCGGTCTGGTGCCGCCCACCGAAGGCGAGATCGATTTCGAGGGAGAGTCGATCCTCGGCCTCGACCCCAGCATCGTCACCTCGCTGGGCATCGCCCGCACCTTCCAGAACGTGCGGCTGTTCCCCAACATGACGGTCCTGGAGAACGTCATGGTCGCTCAGCACTGCCGAACGAACCAGCTACTCGTCGGGGCGCTGCTCCAGACCAAGGCCTTCAAGAAAGAAGAACGAGAGATCCGGGAACGGGCCGAGGAGGTACTCGGCTTCTTCGGGCACCGTCTCATCGGCTACCGGATGGACCAGCCGGCTTTCGCCCTGTCGTATGCGAACCGGCGTCGCTTGGAGATCGCCCGGGCGATGGCCACCCAGCCGCGCATGCTGCTGCTCGACGAGCCGGTGGCCGGCATGAACCCCATCGAGACCATCGAGCTGACCGAGATGATTGGTCGACTGCGCACCGAGTGGGGTTTCACCATCGTGGTCATCGAGCACGACATGAAAGTGGTCCGGGACGTCTCGGACCGGGTTGTGGTGTTGGACCACGGGGTGCCTATCGCCCAGGGGTCCTACGACGAGGTGTCAACCGACCCGGACGTCATCGAGGCCTACCTGGGTCGCCCGGTGGAGGCCGCATCATGACCGGCCAGGACGGGGCCACGGCGCTGCTGGAGTTCCGGCAGGTCAACACCCACTACGGAGCCGTCCACATCCTCAAGGACGTGGACCTGGCCATCTACCCGGGCGAGCTGGTGTGCCTGCTGGGCGGCAACGCTTCAGGGAAGTCGACCACGCTGAAGACGTTGCTTGGCATGGTCACGCCCACTTCAGGTGAGGTGGTGCTGGACGGTGAGATCGTCAACGACAAGCCGATCAGTTACCGGGTCTCTAACGGGATCACGATGGTTCCGGAGAACCGTCGACTGTTCAAGCGCCTGTCGGTCGGGGAGAACCTCGAGTTGGGGGCCTACCTGCGTACCGACAAGGACGGTATTGCTGAGGACCTGGAACGCATCTTCGATCTGTTTCCCCGGGTCAAGGAGCGCCTGTCGCAGAAGGCGGGAACCCTGTCGGGCGGCGAGCAGCAGATGGTGGCCATCGGTCGGGCTTTGATGTCGCGGCCACGGGTCCTGCTCATGGACGAGCCGTCAATGGGTCTGGCCCCAGCGCTCGTGCAGCAGAACTTCGAGTTGATCCGTCAGATCCACGCGGACGGAATGTCCGTTTTCATGGTGGAGCAGAACGCCAACATGGCTCTGTCCATCGCCGATCGGGGGTGGGTGCTTCAGTCTGGTCGGGTGGTGCTGGACGACACCGCTGAGGCTCTTCTGGCTAATCCTGAGCTCCGGGCCTCTTACCTCGGTGAAGGCTGAGCTTCGGCTCCGTTGACCCCTGTGCCCAGATTGACCGTTAAAGAAACGCCTGGTCAGGGCGACTTCCGTAGACGGCGGGACCCGATGCCTGCCCGGAAGCCACTGCTGTGAGTTCCGTTGTGACCGGCCTGGGCCGGCGTCCTCTGACCGTGATTGGTGAACAGGCGTCGACTGTGGAAGCCGTCTGGGATGACCAGCGACCCATCGTGAGTCCCGAGGTGCTTGGCGAACTGCTCGGCTGGGAGTGGCGTGCAGAAGGCCTGTGTCGTGAGACGGTTTGCGTCCCTGTCGCCGATCGCTCCCACGTCGAACACGACGAAGGAATCGACCTTTTGGCTGTCGCCGAAATATTGGACCGACCGGCCGTAATGGATCCGGACGCCGGGTTGCTGGTCTTAGGACAACCCACAGGTGACCGGTCCGAAGCCCTTCACGGCCGCCGGGCCCCCGACTTCACACTCCCTGACCTGAACGGGTCACCGAAATCCTTTTCCGACTGGGCAGGCCGTAAACGGCTCCTGGTGGCCTTCGCCAGCTGGTGAGGGTGCGCTTTTGACCTGCCCGGGTGGCAGGCGCTGCAAGACGAACTGGGCGACACAGGATTCACGGTTATTGCGGTAGCTATCGACGAAAATGTCGACGCCCTCCAAGAGCTCGCTAAAGAGGTTTCCTACCCGGTGCTGGTCGACGCCGATCACCACCTCACCGAGCTGTACGCAATCAGCAACGTGCCAACTGTCATCTGGGTGGACGAAGAGGACCGAATCGT